>JAYRQX010000775.1:0-3999 GCA_041910415.1 Acetobacteraceae bacterium
CCCGCGCGCGCAGCCCCGCCGCCGCCGCATCCCCCGCCGCCTGCGACAGGCCGCTGCGATGGCTGAGCAACTGCCCGACCGTCACGGCGGCGAGCGCCGAGGCCGCGCCCTCCGGCGTCGCGAACCACCCGGGGGCGGCCGTGGCCAGCGGCGTGTCGAAGCCGAACAGCCCCGCCGCGACCAGCCGCGCGGCGGCCAGCCCCGTGACGTATTTCGACAGGCTCCACACCGGCGCCGGCCGCAGCGGATCGAGGCCGCCATAGCTGTCGAGCACGACGAGCTGCCCGCCCACCGCCAGCGCGATGCTGCCGGCGGTCACCTCATGCCGCTGCATCCAGGCCGCGAAGCCGAGCGCGGCGGGCACCGAAGTCTGCGCCCGCGCCGGCCGCGCGAAGGCCAGCGCCGCGCCGGCGACCAGGCGTCGGCGCGCGATCGGACGGGCCAGGGCGTTGCTCCGCATGCCCGCAACAACGCCACGGGCCGAGGGGCGGATGCAAGCCTGCGCCGGGCCGTCGTGGCAGAAGGAGAAGGCTGGGGGAGGAAGCAAGCTTCCCCCCGGGGAAGGGAACTTCCCCAGACCCCATCCTTTTTCTGATGACAAAAGAAGGAGGGTGCTCGAGGGCTTCGGGCACTGCCCGAAGGCGACCTCGACCTTCTTTTTTCGGTCCGCCAGCACCCGCCCCGTTCCCCCGGGCCGGTGCCGCCGTCTCGCTTGCAGGACATCGTTGCGGCATCATGCGCCCGGCGAGGAGGGATGAGGTGCGTGACGTGACGATGATCCTGATCCGTCTGGTCCGGGCGACGTTGCTTCTCCTCGGCGTGTTCGTGGCGGCCGCGCCGGCCCATGCCCAGGGCACGCCGCCCGCGGCCGATCCGCCGCTCGGCACGCTGCGCGTCGCGACCGGCACCGCGCTGCCCTTCGTCTTCCAGGAAGGCAATGGCCGCTTCACCGGCTTCAGCATCGAATTGTGGAACGCCCTCGCCCATCGGCTCGGCGCCACGACCGCGTTCATCGACCTCGGCCAGCGCAGCGATGCGGCGCAGTTGCAGGCGGTGCGGGAGGGGCGCGCGGACCTCGCCATCAGCGCGCTCGCCATCACGCCGGAGCGCGAGCGCAGCCACGATTTCTCGGTGCCCTATTTCGATGCCGGGTTGCAGATCATGGTGCTGAAGGATGCGGGCAGCGTCGATCTCTGGGCGACGCTCGCCGCGCTCTTCTCGGGCGCCAACCTCAAGGTCATCGGCATCGCCGCACTGATGGTGGTGGTGCTCGCGCATGTGCTCTGGCTGGTGGAGCGGCGGTCCGATCCGGCGGCCTATGGCAGCGGCTATCTGCGCGCCATCGGCAACGGCATCTGGGGCGTGATCCTCATCATCGCGACCGGCGAGCATGGGGACCGCGACACGCCGCGCATCGTCAAGCGCATCACCATCGCGACCATGTGGACGATCGGCGTGGTGCTGATCGCGCAATTCACGGCGACGCTGACCTCATCGCTGACCGTGCAGCAATTGCAGTCCGCGATCCGCGGGCCGGACGACCTGCCGGGGCGCACCATCGGCACGATGCCGGGCAGCATCGCCGCGGAGTACCTGCAGGCGCGGGGCATCGCCTTCGTGCCGCTGACCAGCGCGGAGCAGGCGCAGCAGGCGCTGACGCGGCGGAGCGTGGATGCGATCGTCTTCGAGGCGCCAACGCTGCAGTACTGGGCCGCGCAGCGCGCCGGCGACATGGTGGAGGTGGTGGGGCCGGTCTTCAACCCGGAACGCTACGGCATCGCGCTCGCCCTCGGCAGCCCGCTGCGCAAGCGCATCAACACCGCGCTGCTGGAGATGTCGGCCGATGGCAGCTTCGAGGCGCTCAGGAACCGCTGGTTCCGCGCGGCGCAGTAGGAGGTCAGGACGGGGCGCGGCTGTCGCGGATGTAATCCGTTTTTCCGCGCGTCTCGATTTCGAACGCGCCTTGGCTTGCCGCCATGATCTTCTTGAGGCCGCCACGGTTCGGGGAGAGGCGCTTGTAGTCGTCGTTCTTCGCCAGCGCTTTGCCAAGCAGGCTCAGGGATATCCAGCCGGCATCGTCCTTGCCGGCCCTCTTCAACTCGTCACGAATGGCTGCTGTCAGCTTCAGGTCGGCCGCCCGTTGCGTCTCGCCCGGTTTCTGTGCGGAATCGCGCTTGGCTCGTGTCGGTTCCGATGCCTTTTTCGGTTTGTGCGCAGGTGCAGCGCGCGCGGCGGCCTCGCCGGGTTCAGCCTTGGGTGATCCGATCTCGATGAATTCCGAGCATGCGGCGCGGAGGGAATCGTGCGTCTTGGCCTCGCCGCAGCCCAGGACGAACAGCCCGTCTTCGCGGATCCGACGCGCGAGGGCCGTGAAGTCGCTGTCCGAGGAGACGATGCAGAATCCATCCAGCCTGCGCGTGTAGAGCAGGTCCATGGCGTCGATGATCATGGCGCTGTCAGTCGCGTTCTTTCCCCTGCGATTGGCGAATTGCTGCATGGGCTGGACAGCGTGTTCCAGCAGCACCTTCTTCCAGGGGGCCAGTCTTGGTTCGGTCCAGTCGCCATAGGCGCGCCTGATCGTGGCAATCCCGAACTTGGCGATGCTCTCCTGCAGAAGCGCCTTGACCGCGTCCGCTGTGACGTTGTCGGCATCGATCAGGACCGCGAGCCGCCTCGCCGTGCCGGCTTCGCTCACCGCCCTCAGTTCCGCATCAGCACGCGCACATGCGCGGCGGTGGAGGAGGCCAGCGCCTCGAGATCGTAGCCGCCTTCCAGCAGCGACACGACGCGCCCCCGGCAATGCCGGTCGGCCAGCGTGCAGAGCTCGGCCGTCAGCCAGGCGAAGTCCGGCTCCCGCAGGCGCATCTGCGCCAGCGGATCGCGCGCATGGGCGTCGAAGCCCGCGGAGATCACGATCAGGTCCGGGGCGAAGCGGTCGAGCTCCGGCAGCAGCTTCGTCGCCCAGGCGTTGCGGAACGCTTCGCCATCGGCGCCGGGCGGCAGCGGTGCGTTGAAGATGTTGCCGGCGCCGCGTTCCTCGGCCGCGCCCGTGCCGGGATAGAGCGGCCATTGGTGGCTGCTCGCATAGAACAGCGTCGGATCGCTCTCGAAGCAGGCCTGGGTGCCGTTGCCGTGATGCACGTCGAAATCGACGACCGCGACCTTCTTCGCGCCATGCACCGCCTGGGCGTGGCGCGCGGCGACGGCGGCATTGGCGAAGAAGCAGAAGCCCATGGGCCGCGCGGGCTCGGCATGGTGGCCGGGCGGGCGGGTCGCGCAGAAGGCGTGGCGGAATTCTCCACGCATCACCGCATCCGTCGCGGCAATCGCCGCGCCGGCGGATCGCAACGCCGCCTCGGCACTGCCCCAGCCCATGATGGTGTCGCCATCCAGCGGCACCGTTTCGCCAGGTTCCGGGCGGATGCCGAGGATCGCGGTCACGTAGTTCGCGGGATGCACGCGCGTCAGCTGCTCCTCCGTCGCCTGCGGGGCCTGGTCGCGGATGAGCTCGGAAAACTCCTCGCCATCCAGCGCCTTCAGCACGGCGCGCAGGCGATCCGGGCATTCCGGGTGATAGGCGCCGGGGTCGTGGTTCAGGCAGGCCCGGTGGGTCAGCAGCAGCATGCTCACGGCGCGATGGTCTCCTCGCGCTTTCTTAGAACATATCGATAGATGCCGGCACTCTCCCCGAAGGAGAGCGGGGCATGGCCCGTCTCCCGGCAGAAGGCGTTGAAGTCGGCGACCGAGGCCGGGTCGGTCGCCAGCACGGTCAGCTTGTCCCCGGGGGCCAGCGATCGCAGCGCCTTGTTGGCCTTGAGCACGGGAAGGGGGCAGGTCAGTCCCTGGACGTCGAGCGTTGTGTCCGCCATGGCGCGATTGCACCACCCGGCCGGGCCGCGGGCAAGCGGCGTCGGCGGAATGGAAGAAGGACGGCACGGATGAGGCTGGGCATTGACCTCGGCGGCACCAAGATCGAGATCGTGGCCCTCGGCCCCGACG
>JAYRQX010000776.1:0-4097 GCA_041910415.1 Acetobacteraceae bacterium
GGCCAGGCGGTGCGGCTCGCCGGCACCGCGCAACTCGCGGGCGGCTTCGCGGCCAGCGCGCCGATCGCGGCGAGCCTCGACGGAACCGCCGATCTCGGCGTACTCGCCGCGCCCTTCCTCGCCAGCGGCGCGGATCGCGTCACGGGCCGGCTTGCGCTCGCGCTGCGCGCGCAGGGGCGGGTCGGCGATCCGCAATGGGGCGGGGAGGCGACGCTCGCCAGCGGGTCCTACCGCAATGCGGTCCAGGGCATCGCGCTGACGGATATCGCGGGCACGATCGCGGGCGCGCAGGACCGCCTGGTCATCCGCAGCATGACCGCGCGCACGCCGAATCGCGGCACGATCGCGGTGCAGGGCACCTTGCACCCGGGCACGGGCGGCATCGGCGCCGACCTCACGCTGCAGGCCCGCAACGCCCGCCCGGTGCAGAGCGAGCTGGTGACGGCGACACTGGATGCGGACCTGACCCTGACCGGCACATTGCCCGACGCCGCGCGGCTTGCGGGCACGGTCAACCTGGGCACGACCGAGATCCGCGTGCCCGAGCGCCTGCCGGCCAATGTGCGGACCATCCCGAATGTGCGGGAGCGGGGACGCAATCCCGCACGCGCCGCCCGTCCCGCGCCCACGCCCGCCTCGGGGCTGCCGCCGATCGCGCTGGCGGTGAACGCCGTTGCCTCGCGCGCCGTCTTCGTGCGCGGGCGCGGCATCGACGCCGAGCTCTCCGGCAACATCTCGGTCGACGGCACGCTCGCCGGACCCGTCCCGCATGGCGGGTTCGAACTGCGCCGTGGTTCGCTCACGCTGCTCGACCGGCGCCTCACCTTCCGCAGCGGCCGCATCGATTTCACCGCGGGCACGCTGACGCCGAGCCTCGACCTGCGCGCGGAAAGCCGCGTGCGGGAGGTGACGATCAACGTGACGATCGATGGCCCTGCGACCGATCCCAAGCTCACCTTCAGCTCGACGCCCGAATTGCCGCAGGACGAGATCCTCTCGCGCCTGCTCTTCGACCGCCCGGCGCGCGAGCTCTCGCCCTTCCAGATCGCCATGCTGGCGGAAGCGGCGGCGGGAGCGGCCGGCTATCGGGGGCCGACCGCGGGCGGGGTGATGGAGCGCATCCGCCGCACCCTCGCGCTCGATCGCCTCTCCGTGGGTTCGGCGGACAGCAGCAGCGCCAGCGGCCGCAACGACACCCCCGGCGCCGCCGTCGAGGGCGGGCGCTATGTCGCCGAGGGCGTCTATGTCGGCATCCGCCAGGGCACGACAGGCGGCCCGCCGCGCGTCGCCGTGCAGATCGATGTCCTGCCGCGCGTGCGCGTGGAGGCCGAGACCGGCGGCAACAGCCGCGGCGGCGACCGCGTCGGCGTCTCCTACGAGCTGGAATACTGAGCGGCAGGGCTGCCGCTCAACGCCCGCCGACGCGGCGG
Organism: Acetobacteraceae bacterium; assembly: GCA_041910415.1. Taxonomy (GTDB): domain Bacteria; phylum Pseudomonadota; class Alphaproteobacteria; order Acetobacterales; family Acetobacteraceae; genus JAYRQX01. Next base: position 1,431 of record JAYRQX010000776.1, read on the forward strand.
CCGATCTCCTGCGCGATGCGTGCCTGGTCGGTGACGAAGACCGCGAAGCGGTCGGGCGGCATGGCCACGCCCTGTAGGCCGAGCGTATCGAACTGCGCGCGGACATCGGGTTCGGCGACAGCGGCCGCGACCGCGGCGTGGACACGCTGCACGATTGCGGGCGGCGCACCCGCCGGCATCCACAGGCCGAACCAGTTCACGACATCGAAGCCCGCGACGCCCGATTCCTGCATGGTCGGCACATCGGGCAGCCCGTTCCAGCGGCTCGCGCCCGTGACGGCGAGCGCGCGCACGCGGCCGGCGCGCACATGTTCGAGCGCGATCTGCGTGCCGACGAAGAACATGTCCACGCGGCCGGCGAGGAGATCCGTCATGCCCTCCGCAACGCCGCGATAGGGAACGGAGAGGATGTCCGTGCCCGTCATCGCCTTCATGAGCTCCGCGGGGATGTGGCTCGCCGTGCCGTTGCCGGCGTTGACATAGGTGAGGCGGCCGGGATGGGCGCGCGCGAGCGCGAGCAGCGCCTGCACGCTGTTCGCCTGGACCGACGGATGCACGATCAGCGCCTGGCCGTAATTCTGGGCGGCAAGCGTGACATGGGTGAAGTCGCGCACGGGATCGTAGGTCGCGTTCTCGTTGAAGGGCGGGATGTTGGTGTGCGACGCCGTGGTGAAGAGCCACGTATAGCCATCGGCCGGCTGGCGCGCGACGTAGAGGGTGCCGACCACGCCGCCGCCACCCGCGCGGTTCTCGGCCACCACGGGCTGGCCGAGGCTGGCGGACAGCTTCGGCAGGATGGCGCGCAGGATGAGATCGGGCGGGCCGCCGGGGGTCGAGGGCACGATCACGCGGATCGGGCGCGACGGATAATCCTGGGCGAGCGCGACGGGCGCCGCGCCGAGGCCGAGCATGAGAGGCAGCACGCCGCGGCGGGAGAGCGCCGTCATCGCGCGACGTCCACCGCGACCCGGTCGCGCGCCGAGGCGAGGATCGCCTCCAGCACCGCGACGTTGTGCACGGCATCGCTGCCGGGCAGGACCAGCGCACGCCGCGCAGCGGCATGGGCCGCGAAGTCTTCGAGCTCCGCGCGCTCCGTGCTGATCTGCGGGAAGGTGATGACCTCGGGGCGCTGCTTCTTCCTGATGTCGTCGCGGTCGATCAGGCAGAGGCGGAGCTGCCAGGTGTGCAGGTGGTCCACATCGCCAACCTCGGCCCAGCCTTCGCTGCCAAAAACCTGCATGCGCCAGGTCTCGGCCGTCGCGATGAAGGTGCCGAGATAGCCGGTCGCGCCCGATGCGAAGCGGAAGAGCATGGAGGTGGTGTCGTCCATGCCGAAATCCTGCACGAGGCGCAGGCTCTGCGCCGTCACCTGCTCGATCGGCCCGGCGAGGGCGAGCATCGCATCCACCACATGCACGCCGCGGCCGGTCATGCCGCCCGCGGGGCCTTCCTCGCGGTCATGGCGCCAATGGCCGTCCTGGTAGCGATAGGCGCTGGGGCCGCAGAAATTGCCTTCGATGTGCAGCACGCGGCCGAGCGTGCCGTCCTCGAACAGCGCGCGAATCTTCTGCAATGCCGGCTGGAAACGCCAATTGTAGCCGACGCCGAGGGTCACGCCGTGCGCGGCGCAGGCCTCCGCGGCACGGCGCGCCTCGGCGGCACTCACGCCGAGCGGCTTCTCCGTGAAGACGTGCTTGCCTGCCTCGGCCGCGGCGACGATCTGCGCGGTGTGCTGGGTATGGGGCGTGGCGAGGACGACCGCGTCGATCCCGGGATCCGCCAGCGCGGCGGCGTAGTCCGGCAACATGCGCAGGCCGTGGTCCTGCGCGAAGGCCGCGGCCTTCGCCGGCGTGCGCGTCGCCGCGGCGGTGAAGCGGATGGCGGGACTGCCGGGGCCGAGGCAGCGCACGAGATGCTGGCCCCAGCTGCCAAGACCGATGATGGCCGCGCGGATCATGCGCGGCCTGTCTCCGGCGGATCGAAGGCGCGGATCGGCGGCAGGTTGCCCGTGAAGCGCTCCACCTGCACCGTCGTCAGCTGGCCCGTGCAGCCTTGCGACAGCCGCGACGTGCCGACATCCCGCGTCAGAACGTTCGGGTTGCCGTGGACGCAGAGCGGATTCTCTTCGTGCGGGTCCACCGGATCGTACCAGGCGCCGGTCGGCAGTTGCACGACGCCGGGGCGGATGCCTTCGGTCAGCGTGGCCGAGGCGAGGCAGGCGCCGCGTTCGTTGAGCAGGCGCACGATGTCGCCTTCCGCGATGCCGCGCGGCGCGGCATCGGCGGGATGGATGCGCATGACTTCCCGCCCGCGGCGCTTGGACGCCGCGCAATGGCCGCCGAAATCAAGCTGCGAGTGCAGCTTCGTCGCGGGCTGGTTCGCGACCAGCACCAGCGGCGCCGCGCTGGTCGGCGCGTCGCTCGGCGCGAGCCAGGCGGGATGGCCTGGGCAATCGTCGTAGCCGAACGCCGCAATGGACTCCGAAAAAATCTCGATGCGCCCGGTCGGCGTCTGCAGCGGCGCGCCTTCGGGGTCGGCGCGGAACTCCGCGACCGGGCCGCCATTGTCGGGCTCCTGCGGCAGCGTCACCTCGCCCTGCGCCCAGAAGGCGTCGAAATCCGGCAGGGGTTGGCCGAGCCCGGCCATCTGCGTCCGCAGCGGCTCGTA
>JAYRQX010000777.1:0-2870 GCA_041910415.1 Acetobacteraceae bacterium
CTTCGGGCCGGGCGGGCCGGCGCCGGCGATGCGCGTCGCGGCCCAGGCCTTCCAGGCCGCGCATGGCGTCTCCGTCGAGATCGTCGCCGGCCCGACGCCCGGCTGGGCCGGCCGCGTGGCGCAGGAGGCGGACCTGGTCTTCTCCGGGGCCGAATACATGATGGACGAGTTCATGGAGCGGTTCCGCGACACGCTCGATCCCGCGACGCGGCGCACGCTCTACATCCGCCCCTCCGCGATCCTCGTCCGCCCCGGCAATCCGCGCCGCTACACCGGCCTTCGCGACCTGCTCTCCCGCCCGCCGGCCGAGGCGCGGATCCTCGCGACCGGCGGCGCCGGGCAGCTTGGTCTCTATGAGGATATCGCCGGCCGCACCGGCGACATCGCGCTGCTGCGCGCGATGCGCGAGCGGATCGTGATCGTCGCGCCGAACACCGGGGCCGCGCAGCAGGAATGGCGCGGCAAGCCCGACAGCTACGATGTCTGGCTGGTGTGGAACCATTGGCAGCTGGCCGCGCCCGAACATGCCGACCTCGTGGAGATCGAGGAGCCCTTCCGCATCTGGCGATCCACCGGATCGGTCCTGTCGCGCCGCGGTGCGGCGCGGGAGGAGGTGCGCCGCTTCGCGGCCTCGCTGACGGAAGGGGAGGGCCGCGCCGCCTTCACGCGCCTCGGCTGGCGCGGCTGAGCGGTCGGCCGATCGCGGCGCGTGGGAGGAGGCTGCGCCTCTCCCGTCAGCGGCAGTCCAGCACGCGGATGTCGTAGACCGGGTGTTCCAGCATGTGCACGCCGGGCGCGTTGGCGAACATCCAGCCCTGGAATGCGGGCGGCGCACCCTGGGCCGCGCGTTCATCCGTGATGCGCATCCACACCGCGGCGTCCTGCACCTCATCGGGCGGGCGGGCGTTGCAGGCGCGCACCTGGATCGACAGCGTGCCGAAGCGCACCGTCTCGCCGACGCGCGCATCCAGCTCGGTCACCCGCGCCGTCACCTTGTCGAGTGCCTGCAGACGGGCGCTCCGCTGCGGCACCCAGCCCTGCTGGGCGAGCGCGGGCAGGGTGCAGCCCAGCAGGGCCAGCGCCAGGATCGCGCGGCGCATCAGGCTTTCCTCTTCGGGCTGGGCAGGGCGGCGATCAACTCTGCCAGGATCTGCCGCATCGCCGCCTCGTCCACGCCCATGATCACCGCATCCTCGAAGGCGTCGCGCAGCAGCTGCGCGGCTTCGCGGTGGTTCTCCTCGAGCACCTTGATCTTCTCGCGGCAGGAGAGCGGGCTGCCGTCGGCGCCGGGCCACAGCCGCGGCGGGTCGAGGCTCACCGTGGCGGCCCCTGGGGCTGCCCCTGGGGCGCGGGGGCCGGCTGCTGCTCCTGCTGTCGTTCGCTGCCGCTGTTCATCTGCGTGACGGAGAAGATGAAGCGGCCGAGCAGGGCTTCAAGGCTGACCGCGCTCTGCGTGTTCGTGATCAGCGCATCGTTCGCGAAGATGCGTTCGGACCCGCCGGGCACGAGGGCGATGAAGCGCCCGCCGAGCAGGCTCTCGCTGGTGATCTCGGCCGATGTGTCGGTCGGCAGGCGGAGCGACCCATCCACGCGGATCGTCACCAGGGCAAGGAAGCTCTCCGGCTCGATCTGCGCGTTCACCACGCTGCCCACGCGCACGCCGGCGATGCGCACGTCGGAGCCGACATTGATGCCGTCGATGCGGTCGAATTTCGCGCGCAGCGTCAGGCCGCCCGGCGCGACCATGGACCGCCCGCTGCTCGTGACCGCAAAGATCAGAAAACCCGCGGCCACCAGCAGCACGACGGCGCCGACGGCGACCTCGGCGAAGCTGCGGGACTTCATCGAGAGCCGGCGCTCTCCGGCGTCCAGGCCTCATAGTCGCCGGACGCCGCGGCGCGCTGGCCGCCGGCATAGTCATGCCCGGGCGGGCGATAGGCTTCGGGCGTGCCGGTCAGGTTGGGCCGGTGCTCCTTCTGCCAGGGGCGGCGCGGCGCATCCCCGGGCAGCGGGGCGGCGGTGGTGTAGTGGAGCCAGCCCCACCATTCCGGCGGCACGGCGGAGGCATCCTTCGCGCCGGCATAGAGCACCCAGCGGACCAGGCGGCCGAAGCTGTCCTTCCGGCCCTTCGATTCATAGTAGCGGTTGCCGAAGCGATCGGTGCCGATGTGGCGGCCCTTGATGCCGGAGGTGAAGGCCAGAAGGGTGCTCATGACGCGGTACTCGTCCTCGGGGCTCGCGGCCGGACAGGGCCACGGGGCCGCAGGGCCAGGGGGCCCTCGGCGCGGGCGGACAATGCCACGAAGCCGGGGTGGCGGGAAAGGGCCGGGCGGTGCGGGGCCGGATTCGCCTGATGTTCCAGTCTATCCACAAGATATTGGGGCCGTTTTGCGTTTGGGCCACCAGATGCGGCTTCCGGAGTCGCGCGCCGCGTCCTAGCCTGTCCGCATGACCGAGATCGCCGGAACCTTGTGGGAAGGGGTCGGGCTGCGCAGGACCCGCGCGGCCGCCGACCCGGACTCGTCGCTGCGCCCCATCGCCCTGCCGCTCGACTGGGAGGAGGAGGCCGCCGCCGCCATGGCTGCGCTCGATCCCGGAACGGGGCCGGTTTCCCTGCCGCGCCTCGCCGAAGGCTGGATCCGCCGGCTGACGGCGCGCGGCATCAAGCTCGGCCTGCTGGCCTCCCCCGAGGAAGCCGACGGGCTGGCCGAGGCCCTGCGCGCGCTGGTCATCGCCCGCCGCGGCGCCCCGGGGGCCGAGACCTGGGCCGGCCGCGACGGCCGCGGCGAGCCGCGCTTCGTGCTGAACCTGCCGGCCTTCCTGGACGCCGCCGGTGGCTTCGATGCCGACGCCTTTGCGCGGGCCTGCGC
>JAYRQX010000778.1:0-6677 GCA_041910415.1 Acetobacteraceae bacterium
ATGGGCGGCGGCATGGGCGGATCGGAGGAATGCGACGGGCTGAACGCCGTGGATACGCATGGCGGCAACTGCGCGCTGCTCTCGGCCGAGGTGATGGAGACGCTGAGCCCGGTGCGCGTGCGCGAAAGCCGGCTGGTGCCGGGCTCGGGCGGTGCCGGGCGGCATCGCGGCGGCCTGGCGATCGAGCGGGAATACGAGATGCTCGCCAGCAGGGCCATCGTCGCCTGCCAGAGCCAGCAGGCCTCGCCCGAGACCGTGCCCTGGGGAGCCATGGGCGGCGAACCGGGCGCGCCGGCGCAGAGCGTCTTCCAGTCGCATGACGGCGCGCAGCGGGTGCTGCCGCCGCGGTCCCGTCACATGCCGATGCAGCGCGGTGACACCATCCGCGTCCGCGGGGCCGGCGGCGGTGGCTTCGGCCCACCCGCGGAACGCGACCCGGCGGCGTGCGAGAGGGACCGGCGGGAAGGCTATGTCTGACCCCGCCATCGCGATGCCGGACTCGCTCTGGACGGCGACTGCCGACCCGTTGCCCGCCCTGTCGCCGCTTGATCGCGACATCCGCGCCGAGGTCGCGATCATCGGCGGCGGCTACACCGGCCTCTCCGCCGCGCGCGAACTGGCGAAACGCGGCGTCGAGGCGGTGCTGGTCGATGCCGGCGACATCGCCGGTGGCGCCAGCGGGCGGAATGGCGGCTTCGTCTCCAGCCGCTTCCGCGTCTCCTTCCTGCACATGCTGAAGCGCCATGGGCGGGACGTCGCCCGCCGCATGTTCGAGATCGGGCGCGAGGGTGCGGCGCATGTGGCGCGCACGGCCGAGGAACTCGGCCTGCGCAGCACGGATTTCGCCCGCCATGGCACGCTCTACGCCGCCTTCAACGAGCGCCAGCTGCGCGCCGCGCAGGACAGCATAGCCTGGATGGAGCGTGAGTTCGGCGCCGCGCCGGCCCGCATTCTCTCGCGAGCGGAGATCGCGGCGGAATCGGGCTCGACACTCTTCGTCGGCGGAACGCTGGCGGTGGCCGGTGCAGGTGTTCATCCCCTGAACTACGCACGCGGTCTGGCGCGTGACCTGCACGCGCGGGGCGTGCCCTTGTTCCCGCACAGCCCGGCCACGGCGATCCGGCGCGAAGGTGATACGGTCGTGGTGGTGACCCCCGCGGGCAGGGTGCGCGCAGGCCAGGTGATCCTGGGGACCAACGCCTACAGCCGTATCAGCCCCGTGACAGCCAGGCTGGCGCGTCGGGTGATTCCGTTCCAGAGCGCGGTCATCGCCACATCAAGGCTGCCACCGGCACTGCTCGAACGCATCCTGCCGGCGCGGCGCATGGTGTTCGACAGCAAGCGCGTGCTGCGCTGGTGGCGCATCTTCGATGACCGCATGGTCTTCGGCGGCCGCGGCGCTTCCGGCAATGAAGGCTCGGAAGCGGCCTATGCGCGGCTGCAGGCCGGCATGGTCTCCATCCATCCGGAACTGCGCGAGGTGCCGCTGGAGTATCGCTGGTCCGGCTATGTCGGCATGAGCCTGGATGGGCTGCCGCATGTCGGACGCCTGGACGACCGCCTGCTGTTCGCCGCCGCCTACAACGGCAGCGGCGTGTCGCTGGCCAGCCTGCTCGGCACCATTGCTGCGCGCATGGCACAGGGCGAGGAGCCGGACCTAGCGCTGCTCCGCGCCGAGCGGTTCCGGCCGATGCCTTTCGTCGCGCTGCAGGAACCGGCGGTCCGGCTCGGCACGCACTGGCACCTGATGCTCGATGCACTCGGAAGGTAAGAGAGGAGGGCACGATGCTCCGCTTCGTGCTGCGCCGCCTGGCCCAGGGCGCGGGCCTGCTCCTCGCGATGTCGCTGCTGGCCTTCCTGGGCATCTTTGCGCTGGGCAACCCGATAGCGGCACTGGTCAACCCCTCATCCCCGCCCGAGGTGATCGAGCGTGTGACACGCGAGCTCGGCCTCGACCTGCCCTGGTACGCGCAATACCTGCGCTTCATGGGCAATCTGCTGCGCGGCGATCTCGGCCAGTCCTATGTGACGGGGCAGCCGGCGCTCGGGCTGATCCTCGAGCGCTTCCCCGCGACCATCGAGCTGACCGTGACGGCCATGCTGGCCGCCGCCGTGATCGGCATCCCGCTGGGTGTCATGGCCGGCTACCGGCCGCGATCCATCGCCGGGCGGCTGGCGAGCGGGATGTCCATGTTGGTGCTGAGCCTGCCGTCCTTCTGGATAGGTCTCGTGCTCATCATCGTCTTCGCGATCGAGCTGCGCTGGCTGCCGACGGGCGGGCGCGCCGCGACCGGCACCGTCCTGGGTTTCGAAACCAGCCTGGCGAGTTGGGAGGGCGTGCGGCGGATGGCGCTGCCGGCGCTGAATCTGGCGTTGTTCCCGCTCGCGCTCCTCGTCCGCCTGACACGCGCGGGCGTGCAGGAGAGCCTGGCCGCGCCCTTCGTGCGCTACGCCCGCGCCAAGGGTCTGCCGACACGGCGCATCCTGCTCGTCTATGTGCTGCGCCACGTGCTGGTGCCGGTCGTGACCGTGCTGGGCATCGTCTTCGGCGTGCTGCTGGCCTTCGCGGTGGTGACGGAGAGCCTGTTCTCCTGGCCGGGCACGGGCAAGCTGGTGATCGATGCCATCCGCGCCTCTGACCGCCCTGTCGTGATCGCCTACCTGCTCTTCACGGTGATCGTGTTCGTGCTGGTGAACTTCGTGGTGGACGTGGTGTGCGGGCTGATCGATCCACGCATCTCGTTGGGCAAGGCGGAGTGATGGCCGGCCTTCTCCGCCGCTTCGCGGGAAGTCCCGGTGCCATGGTTGGCGCCATCATTCTGCTGCTGCTGGTGCTGGCCGCGCTGCTGGCGCCCTGGATTGCGCCGCAGGACCCCTACGACCTTGCGCAGCTCGATATCCTGTCCTCCCGCCTGCCGCCGGGATCGGAGGGGATGGACGGGCAGATCTTCTGGCTCGGCACCGACGACCAGGGCCGCGACCTCGTCAGCGCCGTGCTCTATGGCCTGCGGGTCAGCCTGTTCGTGGCGCTGTTCAGCGTCGTGCTTGCGCTGGTCGTCGGCGTGCTGGCGGGGCTCTCTGCCGCACATGTCGGCGGCGCCTATGACGCGGCGCTGATGCGGCTGGTGGACCTGCAGCTCGCCTTTCCCAGCATGTTGACGGCGTTGATCCTGGTCGCGCTGCTCGGGTCGGGGATCGAGAAGGTCATCATCGCCATCGCCGCCGCGCAGTGGGCGTATTTCGCGCGCACGCTGCGCAGCGCGGCCATGGTCGAGCGCGGCAAGGAATACATCCAGGCCGCGCGTACCATGCGCTTCTCGGCCTCGCGGATCATGCTGCGACACTTGCTGCCGAACTCCGTGGCCCCGCTGGCCGTCGTGGTGGTCGTGGAGGTCGCGGCGGCGATCTCACTGGAGGCGACACTGTCCTTCCTGGGCGTCGGGCTACCGGTGACGCGGCCTTCGCTCGGCCTGCTGATCGCCAATGGCTACTCCTTCATGCTCGCGCGGCAGTACTGGCTGAGTGCGAGCCCTGGCATCGTGCTGCTGCTGCTGCTGGTCTCGATCCATCTGGTGGGCGAAAGGCTGCGCCAGATGCACGATCCCCGAGGTGGGGCGACATGACTGCGGAACCGGTCCTCTCCGTCCAGGAGCTGCGCACGGAGTTCCGTACCGAAGCCGGCGTCGTCACCGCCGTGGATGGCATCAACCTGTCGGTGCGCCCGGGCGAGGTGTTGGGCCTGGTCGGGGAATCCGGCAGCGGCAAGTCGGTCACCGGCTACTCCATCCTCGGCCTGATTGATCCGCCCGGGCGAATCGCCGGCGGGCGCGTCATGCTGCGGGGACAGGACGTCCTCGGGGCCGGCGAAGACGCGCTGCGCGCCATCCGCGGCAACCGCATCGCCATGATCTTCCAGGACCCCATGTCGTCGCTGCACCCGATGCTGACGATCGCGGCGCAGATGACCGATGCGATCCTCGCGCACCGCGTGGTGCCGCGGCGCCAAGCCTGGGCCGAGGCGCGCGAGGCGCTGGTGAAGGTCGGCATCTCCGCGCCGGAGGAACGGCTCAGCGCCTATCCGCACCAGCTCTCCGGGGGCATGCGCCAGCGCGTGGCGATAGCGACCGCCATGCTGAACAGACCGGACGTCATCATCGCGGACGAGCCGACCACGGGCCTCGACGTCACGATCCAGGCGCAGATCCTATCGGAGGTGCAGGCACTCGCGGCCGAGAGCGGCATGGCGATGATCTGGATCACGCATGACCTCGCGGTCGTGGCGAGCCTCGCCCACCGTATCGCCGTGATGTACGCGGGCAGCATCGTGGAGGAAGGGTCAACCGGCCGGGTGATCGAGCGGCCCGCGCATCCCTACACCGCGGGGCTGCTCGCCTCCGCCCCCAGCCGCAACCGCACGGCGCGTCGTCTGCCGCAGATCCCTGGCGGCATCGCGTCCGCGGCAGGACTGACCGGCTGCCGCTTCCTGCCGCGCTGCAGCCGCGCCGGTGCCGGGTGTGAGGTCCTGCCGCCACTGGCCGAGGTGGCGCCGGGCCACGCCGTGCGCTGCGTCCATCCCATTGCGCATGCGGCACCGCGATGCGAAGGGGCGGGCCATGACTGAGGCTGCTGCGCTGCTGCGCCTGCACGAGGTCAGCAAGCAGTATCGGCTTGGCCGCAGCTGGTTCGGTCTTGGCCGGCGGCGCGTCGTGCAGGCGCTGGACGGTGTCTCGCTGGAGATCCGACGCGGCGAGGTACTCGGGCTCGTCGGCGAATCCGGCAGCGGCAAGTCCACCATCGGCCGCATCGTCGTGAGGCTGGAACCACCGACAAGCGGCAGCATCGCCTTGTCCGATGCGTCTGGCGCCGCGGGGGCGCAGATGGTGTTCCAGAATCCGATGAGCTCGCTGAACCCGCGTCAGCGTGTGCGCGAGATCATCGCGGAGCCGCTGCGCGTGCATCGCCGCGCGCCCGACGTCGCGGCTCGCGTGCAGGAACTGATGGATCTGGTCGGGCTTCCCAACCATCTTGCGGATCGTCGCGCGCATGAGATGTCCGGCGGCCAGTGCCAGCGCGTGGGCATCGCGCGCGCCCTGGCGCTCGATCCGTCGCTGCTGGTGTGCGACGAGCCAGTCTCGGCCCTCGATGTCTCGATCCAGGCGCAGATTCTGAACCTGTTTGCCGACCTGCAGGAGCAGACGGGATGCAGCTATCTCTTCATCAGCCACGACCTGGCGGCGGTGGAGCGGCTGAGCCACCGCATCGCGGTGCTCTATCTCGGGCGCGTGGTGGAGGCGGCGCCGGCGCGCCAGCTATTCCGGGCGCCGGCGCATCCCTATACGCGTGCGCTTATCGAATCCGCACCGAACCTCGATCGCCGCCGCGCCTTCCGCCCCGTACAGGGCGAGATCCCGTCGCCGCTCGACCCGCCGCAGGGATGCCATTTCCATCCGCGCTGCCCGCTGGCGATCGTGCGCTGCCGGCAGGAAAGGCCGCTCCTACGCCTTGTCGCGCCCGATCACGCGGCCGCCTGCCATCTTGCCGGTTGAGGAACCCGACATGCTGCTTCCGAACGAGACCGCTGCACAGGAATGGCAGCGCGGCGACTACATTCTGAGCACCGATCGCGACCGGCTTGACCTGGAAGTCATACACCGCTTCCTCTCGCAGGACTCCTACTGGGCTCGCGGCATCTCGCGCGCCTTGGTGGAGAGGGCGGTGCGGGGCTGCCTGCCTTTCGGAATCTACCTGCGCGATGGCACGCAGGTCGGATTCGCCCGCGTGGTCACGGATTGCGCGCTGTTTGCCTATCTTCGCGACGTGTTCGTGTTGCCGCAGCATCGCGGCAAGGGTCTGGCGACTTGGTTGGCCGTGGCTATGCGCAAGCATCCGGACCTCGCCCACGTCGTGAACTGGATGCTCGCGACGCGCGACGCCCATGAAATCTATCGCCGCGCCGGCTTCGGGCCGCTGCTCTATCCGCAATGGACCATGCAGATCGCCGCGCCCGAGGACATGGATGCCGATCGCGTTCGGCCGGCAGGCTCATGAACCGCGGTTCCGGCCCGTCGGCGTCCACTTTCGTCTGACCACACAGGATCCACCGTATGCCCGTCGCCATCGAACGCATTGCCTCCTCGCCGACGATTCCCACTGCCGCGGATCTCGTGGTCATTGGCGGTGGTGTCGTCGGCGTCTGCGCCGCGCTCCAAGCGGCCAAGCGCGGCCATTCCGTGGCACTCGTCGAAAAGGGATTCGTCGCCGCGGAGCAGTCCGGCCGCAATTGGGGATGGGTGCGCCAGCAAAACCGCGACATCGCGGAAATTCCGATGGCGCAGCACAGCCTGCGGATGTGGGAGGAACTCCAGGCCGAGACCAACGAGGACCTGGGCTTCCGACGCAACGGCCTCGTCTACGTCACGCGCAGCGAGGCCGACATAGCCCGCTGGGAGGCCTGGGCGAAGATCGCCAGGCCGTTCGGCATGCAGACGACGGTTCTGAGCGCCGCGGAGGCGCAGGCGCTCTCACCGGGATCGGTGCTTCCGTGGATTGGCGGCGTGCATTCGCCGACGGACGGCTATGCCGAACCTGCGATCGCCGTGCCGGCTCTCGCGCGCGCCGCGATGCGGCTGGGCGTGACCGTCGTGCAGGAATGCGCGGCGCGCGGCCTCGACATCCAG
>JAYRQX010000779.1:0-6488 GCA_041910415.1 Acetobacteraceae bacterium
GCCCGCGCCTCGCTGCGCGATCCCTACTGGCCCATGCGCGCCGCGGCCGAGCTCGGGCGCGTGGAGGCGCTCAGGATTCCGCCGCAGTACGAGCGCGGCTGGAATACGCTCGGCAAGTGGGAGATGGCGTTCCCGGTGGGGGACGAGGCGCAGCCGGCGCTGTGATGGCGAGGGGCGGGTGGTGCCCCACCCCGGCCCTCCCTCGCTTCGCAGGAGATCGAACGCCAAGGGCGTTCGATGCCAATTCCCTCCCCTGTTTACGGGGGAGGGTTAGGGTGGGGGCGGGTCCGCCCTACCCCCAGGGCCCGCGCTGCGGCGGCGGGCCGCCCCAGGGCGAAGCGGCCGGCGCCTGCGGATGGGGTTGCGCGATCATCCCCATCTGCGCCGCCTGCCGTTCCAGCGCGGCGACGCGGTTCGCCGTGTTGGGGTGGGTGGAGAAGAGGTTGTCCATCCCTGCCCCGGACAGCGGGTTCACGATGAACATGTGCGCCGTCGCGGGATTCGCCTCGGCCCCGTCGTTCGGGATGGCGTGCGCGCCCTGTTCCAGCTTCAGCAGCGCGCGCGCGAGCCAGAGCGGATTGCCGCAGATCTCGGCGCCGACGCGGTCGGCTTCGTATTCGCGGGACCGGCTGACCGCCATCTGCACGATGGCGGCGGCGATCGGCGCCAGGACCAGCATCGCGATCATCACCAGCGGGTTCGACTGGCGCTGCCCGTTGTGGCTGCGCATGGCGAACATGCCGCCGAACTGCGCCAGCATGGTGATGGCGCCGGCGAGCGTCGCGCTGACCGTCATGATCAGCGTGTCGCGGTTGCGGATATGCGCGAGCTCATGCGCGATGACGGCGCCGGCCTCCTCCTCGTCCATGATGTCGAGCAGGCCGGTGTTCACCGCGACCGCGGCGCGCCTGGGATTGCGGCCGGTGGCGAAGGCGTTGGGCTGCTGTTCGTGGATGACGTAGAGCGCGGGCATCGGCAGCCCGGCGCGGGCGGCGAGATGGGCCACCATCTCGTAGAGCCGCGGCGCCTCCTGCGGCCCGATCGGCTGCGCGTTGTGCATGCGCAGCACCATCCGGTCGCTGTTCCACCAGGCGAAGACGTTCATCCCCGCCGCGACCAGGAAGGCGATGACCATGCCCTGCTCGCCGGCGATGACGTAGCCGATGCCGGCGAAGATCGCCGTCAGCACCGCCAGCAACAGGGTCGTGCGCAGATAGCCGCCCATGGGGCTCCTCTCCGTCTTCGCCCCGGAGGGCGACACGCCTAGATAGGGAGCATGACCAGAACGGAACAACACCCGGCAATCCCGCCCGTTGCGGAACAGCCGGCGCCCCCGCCCCAGCCCGCCACCCCCGCGGCCGGTCCCAAGGCGCCCATGCCGAAGGAGATCGGCGGCCCGTCCGGGCCCGAACCGACCCGGTACAACGACTGGGAACGCAAGGGACGCGTCAGCGACTTCTGATCCCGAGTCGCGACGGGACCGGAGCGCGAACGCGCTTGTGTCGTACGGCCGGTACCGTACGCTATGGGTTGCGCCGGGCGTTGTCGGCGGCGCCGATTCGCGCCGTCAGCGATTCGTTCGCGCGACTCGGACCATCGGGTTGAAATTCCTCACGGCCTCTCGCGGGCCGCGAGTCCCGCGTTCGCATTCCGTTCAAGGACGGGTCCGGATCGGCAATCCCGGTCTTCAGGCGGGGCGGCGCCCCAACACAAGACTTAGTAGGACGATCCCCGCTGCCGCGATGCCCAGCGTGGGCACCGCGCCCATGGTCCCGCTGCCGAACCCGAACAAAACGGGACCGAGCGATTGCCCGGTGAAAAAGGAGAACGCATGGAAGGCGACCGCGCTCGCCCGGGCGTTCGGCGCCACCTCGGTCACCCGGGTCTGGATCGAGTTGTGGATCATGTAGAAGCCGGTCCCGAGCAGCAGGCCCGCCGCCAGCACCAGGGCGAAGCTCCCGGCCGCCGCCAGGCTGAGGAAGGCCGCCGCCGCCAGCGCGCCGCCCAGCATCACCATCCGCCCCTGCCCGAGATGCCGGAGCAGGTGCCGCGCCAGCACGGTATAGACCAGCCCGCCGATGCCGAAGGCGCCGACCGTCAGCCCTGCCTCGGCCGTGCCGCCGATTGCCCGCGCGATGAGCAGCGGCGCGATGAAGGGAAAGACGCCGAAGACAAGCGCGCCTTCGACCCCGACCGAGGCATAGAGCGTGAGTGCCGCCGGATTGGTCAGGATGGCGCGGTAGCGGCGGAGCGCCACCGCGATGTCGAAGCGCACCGCGGGCTCGGGCGGCCGCCGGCGCCCCTGCAGCGCCAGCATCGACGCCGCCAGGAAGGCGATGACGGCGCAGAGCAGGATCACGCCGCGCCAGCCCGCGACCAGCGCGACGGGGCCGGCGACCGCACCGCCCAGGATCTGCCCCGTGATCGCGAACATCAGCAGCCGCGACAGCGCCACCTGGCGCTGCGCCAGCGGCACCGCATCGCCGATCATGGCCAGCGTGATGGGCATGACCGACCCCGCCGCGGCACCCGACAGCACGCGGAAGGCGAGCAGCATCCCGAAGCTCGGCGCCAGGGCCGATCCCACCAGCATGGCGGCCAGGATGAAGAGCCCCGCCATGATGACGCGGCGCTTGCCGATGGCATCGCCGACCGGCCCCAGGATCGGCTGCACCAGCGCATAGGGCAGCGCGAAGGCCGAGGAGAGCAGCGCCGCATCCTGCGCGGTGATGGCGTAGTCGCGCGCGATCTCGGCCACCAGCGGGTCGGTGATGCGCGTCGCGATGGCGCCGGCGAAGCTCGTGAAGCCGAAGGTCCAGATCAGGCGCGAGAGGGCGGCCTGCCGCGCAGGATCCGAAGCTTCCGACATGGGGTCATGCAGCATGGCTGCATGAGGTCAGGCAATCCGCGTGCCGCAAGGGTGTGCCCTGCGTTCAGCGCAGCGCAGCGCGGTAGCGTTCCAGCATCTGCCGGCCCTCGGCGCCGGCGCGCTGGGCCCATTCGTCGCTCTGCCTGAGGCCGACCTCGCGCAGCGCGGACTGCATCGCCGGCGTCGCCTCGGTCACCTGCATCCCCTGGGTGCGCAGGCGCTGCAGCATCTCGCGCTCGGCGTCCTGCGACATCTCGCGCCCGCGCGTGGCGGCGCGCGCCGCCGCGTCCAGCACCAGCTGGCGCGTGGCGGGGTCGAGCGATTGCAGCGCGCGCGTCTGCACGAAGACGGCGTTGCGCGGCCGCATGCCGCCGACATCGGTGAAGTGGCGCGTGAAGTCCCAGGCGCTCGTGTCCACCCCGGTCTGGGCGGAGGTGAAGAGCACGTTGACCACGTTGGTCGCGAAGGCCTGCGGGATCTCGGGCAGCTGCACCGTCACGGGCTGGGCGCCCAGCAGTTCGGCGAAGCGGAAGGTGAGCGCGTTGAAGGCACGCAGCCGGGTGCCGCGCAGCTGGTCCAGGCTCGTCAGCGGCTCGCGCGTGTAGAAGCCCTGGCTGTTCCAGTGCACGACATAGAGCAGCGTCAGCCCCTGGCGTTCGAAGCGCGCGCGGATGGCGGGCAGCGTCGCTTCGTTCAGCGCGGTCGCGGCCGGCCAGGTGTCGGCAAGGAAGGGGACGCTGTCCACTTCGAAGACCGGGTCCTCGTTGCCATGGGCGGAGAGCAGCGTCTCGCCCAGCTGCACCTGGCCGGTCTGCACGCCGCGCTTGATCTGCGGCAGGGGCAGCAGCGTGCCGTTCGGATGCAGCTGCACCGCCAGGCGGCCCTGGCTCGACTGTTCGATATCGGCCAGGAAGGCGCGGATGTTGCGGGTGTGGAAATTGGCCTCGGCATAGGGGGAGGCCATGACCCAGCGGGTCTGGGCGTTGGCCGGCCAGCCGAGGCCGAGCATCAGCAGCAGCGCGAGTGCCTTCGTCATCCGCTTCCTCCCCTTGCGCCCTTTCCTGGGCGCTTGACGGGGGAGGCTAGCGCAGGCGGCGCGGACGGCAAGGGCACCGCCCGCGCGGCGGATCACCCGACGCGGTTGGTGACCAGCTCCGTCACGACGGCCGGATCGGCGAGCGTCGAGGTGTCGCCGAGGCCATCGGTCTCGTTCGCCGCGATCTTGCGGAGAATGCGGCGCATGATCTTGCCCGAGCGCGTCTTGGGCAGGCCCGGCGCCCACTGGATGGCGTCCGGCGTCGCGATCGGGCCGATCTCCTTGCGGACCCAGGCGACCAGCTCCTTGCGCAGCACCTCGGTCGGCTCCACGCCGGCCTTGAGCGTCACATACGCATAGATGCCCTGGCCCTTGATCTCGTGCGGCATGCCGACGACGGCGGCTTCCGCGACTGCCGGATGCGCGACGAGGGCGGATTCGACTTCCGCCGTGCCCATGCGGTGGCCGGCGACATTGATCACGTCGTCCACGCGGCCGGTGATCCAGTAGTAGCCATCGGCGTCGCGCCGCGCGCCGTCGCCGGTGAAATACATGCCCTTGAACGTCGAAAAATAGGTCTGGCCGAAGCGCGCATGGTCGCCATAGATCGTGCGCATCTGGCCCGGCCAGGAATCCAGCAGCACCAGGTTGCCCTCGGTCGCGCCGTCCAGGATGTTGCCCTCGTTGTCCACGATGGCGGGCTTCACGCCCGGCAGCGGCAGCGTCGCGGACCCCGGCTTCTGCGCGATGGCGCCCGGCAGCGGCGAGATCAGGATGCCCCCCGTCTCGGTCTGCCACCAGGTGTCCACGATCGGGCAGCGCTCGTCGCCGACGACGCGGTAGTACCAGAGCCAGGCTTCCGGATTGATCGGCTCGCCGACGGAGCCGAGGACGCGGAGCGTCGAGCGGTCGTGCTTCTTCACCGGCCCCTCGCCGTCGCGCATCAGGGCGCGGATCGCGGTCGGCGCGGTGTAGAAGATGTTGACCTTGTGCTTGGCGCAGACCTGCCAGAAGCGGCCATTGTCGGGCCAGGACGGCACGCCCTCGAACATCAGCGTGATGGCGCCGTTCGCGAGCGGCCCATAGACGATGTAGGTGTGGCCCGTGACCCAGCCGACATCGGCCGTGCACCAGTAGATCTCGCCGTCGCGGTAGTCGAAGACGTTCTCATGCGTGAAGCTCGCCCAGACCAGGTAGCCGGCGGTCGTGTGCAGCACGCCCTTCGGCTTGCCCGTGGACCCTGACGTGTAGAGGATGAAAAGCGGATCCTCCGCGTTCATCCGCTCCGGCGCGCAGGTCGCCGGCTGCTTCGCGCAGACCGCGTCCCACCAATGGTCGCGACCGTCCATCATCGGCACGTCGCCGCCGGTGTGCTTCACGACGATGACGTTCTGGATGGACGGGCAGGTCAGCAGTGCGTCGTCCGCATTGGTCTTGAGCGGCACCTTGCGCCCGCCGCGGCGGCCTTCATCGGCCGTCAGCAGCAGCTTGCATTCGCTGTCCTGGATGCGCGACGCCAGGCTGTCCGGGGAGAAGCCGCCGAAGACGATGGAATGCACCGCGCCGATGCGCGCGCAGGCCAGCATCGCGACCGCGGCTTCGACGATCATCGGCAGGTAGATGCAGACGCGGTCGCCCTTCCCCACGCCCATGCCGCGCATGGCGTTGGCGAGCTTGCAGACCTTCTCGTGCAACTGGCGGTAGGTGACCCTGCTGTCCACATCCGGACTGTCGCCTTCCCAGATGATCGCGACCTGGTCGCCCCGCCCGGCCTCGATATGCCGGTCGAGGCAGGAGACGGAGGCGTTCAGTTCGCCGTCCTCGAACCACTTGATGGAGACGTCGCCGGTGAAATCGACGGACTTGATCTTCGTGGGCTGCTTCATCCAGGAGATGCGGCCCATCTCCTTGCGCCAGAAGCCCTCCGCGTCCTTGTCCGCCTGGTCGTACATCGCGCGGTATTTGGCGGCGTCGATGCGTGCCTTCGCGGCGATCTCGGGCTTCACGGCGATCAGTTCGTCTGCCACGGCGGCGGCTCTCCCCAGGGTGGTATTCTGCAGTTTCTGAGGAGGGTTTTCGTCCCGGGCCCAGCGTTGCGTCAACCGGCGGGAGCGGCGGGGGCACAAAAGACTGCGCCCGGCCCCTCGAGGAAGGGCCGGGCGCGGCCGGGGTCGGACCCGGCTTCCGCCTTCGGGGACTGGACCGCCCGACCATCGGGCGGCCCAGGCGGGGCCGGGGACCGGTCCCGGATCAGTTCGTCCGCGGTGCCGCGGGCGCCGTCGGCGTCACGGTCGCACCGGTCTGGCCGGTGCGCTGGCCCTGGGCGGCCGGGGCCGCGGTGGCCGGGCGCTGGGCCTGGGTCGCCTGCGTGCTGCCCGTGGGATGGGCGGGCGTCGCGGGACGCTGGGCGCTG
This sequence comes from Acetobacteraceae bacterium, assembly GCA_041910415.1. GTDB lineage: Bacteria > Pseudomonadota > Alphaproteobacteria > Acetobacterales > Acetobacteraceae > JAYRQX01. The sequence goes on from JAYRQX010000779.1 coordinate 6,319, forward strand.
CCCTGGACCACCGGCGCGGCGGGCGCGGCGGCACGCGGGGCGGTCACGGACGGCGCGGCGGGTGTCGCCGGCGTGGCCGTGCTGCCGCCCTGGGCGAAGCCCGCGGTGGAGACCGCGAGAACCAGGCCGGTGGCGAGGATGCTGGAACCGATGAACTTGCGCATGTGAGA
>JAYRQX010000780.1:0-2245 GCA_041910415.1 Acetobacteraceae bacterium
CCCTGCGGGCCGCAGGTCATACCATCGGCAAGCCGGTATCATAGGCCTGCCCACCGGGATCGCGCCCCTGCACGGCATAGGTGCCGGACCGGACCTGGATCATCAGCTCGGCGCCGGTGCCTCCGCTGCGCGGGGCCTGGGCGGGCGTCGTGAAGCCGAGCGCGACGAGGGAGACGAACAGAAAACGGCGCATGACGGTCCTCCCCCGATCCCGGCCTGCCGCTGGATGCGGCGTCTGGCGGATCGCCACGGGATTATTCGCCTGACGAGACGAACCCGCCATCGCGCCGTGCTTGCCCCCGGCGCACCGCATGCGCATCTTCCGACGCATGAGGAAGACGGCCCCATGATCGCGCTGCCCGCCCCCAAGCCCGGCATCCTGGCCCGCCGCGAGGAGATCGTGGCCGCGCTCCGCGCCATCGTTCCCGGCGACGGGGTGATCGCCGATTCGCTCCGCCTCAAGCCCTACGAGACCGACGGGCTCGCCGCCTATCGCCAGGTGCCGCTGGCCGTGGTGCTGCCCGCCACGACGGCGCAGGTCGCCGCCGTGCTGCGCTACTGCCACGAGAATGGCGTGCGCGTGGTGCCGCGCGGTGCCGGGACCTCGCTCTCCGGCGGCGCGCTGCCGCTCGCGGATGCCGTCGTCGTCGGGCTCATGCGCATGAACCGGATCCGCGAGGTGAATTTCGCGGACCGCTACGCCGTGGTCGAAGCCGGCGTGACCAATATCGGCATCACCAGGGAGGTGGAGTGGAAGGGCTTCTTCTACGCGCCCGATCCCTCCTCCCAGCTCGCCTGCATGATCGGCGGCAACGTCATGATGAACTCGGGCGGCGCGCATTGCCTGAAGTATGGCGTCACCGCGAACAACCTCCTCGGCGTCACCTTCGTGACCATCGAGGGCGAGGTGATCGAGATCGGCGGCCGGCACCTTGACGCCGCGGGCTATGACTGGCTCGGCCTGATCACGGGCAGCGAGGGGCAGCTCGGCCTGGTCACCGACGTGACCGTGCGCATCCTGCGGGGTCCCGAGGGCGCGCGCGCCATGCTCGCCGCCTTCAAGGGCACGGCGATCGCGGGCGCCGCGGTGGATGCGATCATCGGATCGGGCATCATTCCCGTCGCGTTGGAGTTCATGGACAGGCCCTGCATCCATGCCTGCGAGGCTTTTGCGCATGCCGGCTATCCGCTCGACGCCGAGGCGATGCTGATCATCGAGGTCGAGGGGTCGAAGGAGGAGCAGGACCGCCTGCTTGATGCGATCAAGCGAATCTGCGAACGCTTCGATCCGATCAGCCTGAAGGTGGCCGAGACACCGGAGCAGTCCCTCGCGATCTGGAAAGGCAGGAAGGGCGCCTTCGGCGCGGTCGGGCGCATCAGCCCCGATTATCTCTGCATGGACGGCACCATCCCGACATCCGAGCTGCCGCATGTGCTGAAGCGCATCGGGGAAATGGGCGATCAGTACCGCCTGAAGGTCGCCAACGTCTTCCACGCCGGCGACGGCAACCTGCATCCGCTGATCATGTTCGACGCCAACGACGCCGACAGTTTTCGTCGCGCCGAGGCCTTCGGCGCGGATATCCTGAAGCTCTGCGTCGAGGTCGGCGGCTGCCTCACAGGCGAGCACGGCGTGGGCGTCGAGAAGCGCGACCTCATGACCGTGCAATTCGCCCCGCATGAGCTCGACCAGCAGCGCGCCATCAAGACGGCCTTCGACCCGCAATGGCTGCTGAACCCATCGAAGGTCTTCCCGCTGGACGGGCTGCCGCCGCAGGCGATCGCCGCGGAATGAGCGAGACCGTTGCGCCGGCCGACGAGGCCGGCATCGCCGCCGCCGTCGCCGCGGCCTTCGCCGCCGGCGAACCGCTGGCGATCGAGGGCAACGGGTCGAAGCGCGCGCTGCTGCGCCCCGTGCAGTCGGCGCGCACGCTGACGACGCGCAACGTCACGGGCATCACGCTGTACCGCCCGCAGGAGCTGATCCTCTCCGCCCGTGCCGGCACGCCGCTGCCGGAGATCGAGGCCGCGCTCGCCGAAAAGGGCCAGATGCTGATCGCGGAGCCGCCGGACACGCGCGCCCTCTTCGGCACCGATGCGCCGGCGACCCTCGGCGGCATCGTCGCGACCAATCTCTCGGGCCCCCGCCGCATCGCCTGGGGCGCGATGCGCGACCACGTGCTGGGCATCCGCGCCGTGAACGGCGTCGGGGAGGTGATCCGCTCGGGCGGCCGCGTGCTGAAGA
>JAYRQX010000781.1:0-2866 GCA_041910415.1 Acetobacteraceae bacterium
CGAGCCGCTCACCGAGGGCGAGGTCGCGGTCAACGCCCGCCGCGTCGCGTAGATCGCTCCGACCGCATCGGACAGCGCATTCATCGCTGCGCCGATATGCGCGTCGGCCTGCACCGCGCAGGCCGCACGCGCGCCCGCCGCGTCATACACCGCACGGAATGGGGTGATCGCGTTCATGGTCAACTCTCCATCGCGAGCGTTGGCAGCGCTTTGCGGTACGCCGCGCCCGTCAGGCCGAACGTCGATGCCACTGCATTCAGCGCGGTCGGCTTCTGCGCGCGCCCAAGATCGCCATCGTCCGACAGGATCGGCCTGCACTCCGGATGGACCGGCAGGGCGTAGCGGCGGAACGAGCCATCCGGCTCCGGGCTGCGGTTCACCACCTCCAACCACAGGTCGGCGCCGCGCTGTTTCAGCGTGCCCCATCGCTCATCATGGTCGATGATCGTGGCGCCGCTATCCGCGCCGTATCGCTCCCATCCGTACCGCTCGATCATCACACGGCGGATTTCCTCGTTCCGCTCGGCGTCGATCGCCGCGATGGTCAGGCGCTGCGGATCATCGATCACCCAGGCGGGGATGCGAACGCCATGGACGGCATGAATCTGCCAGCCGTCCGGAAAAATTACCGCCGGCCCATCATCACTGTGTAGCCGGCCGCGCTCGTCGCGATGCAGCGTGGTGTGGCGCTCAGCGACGAAGCAGATGCCGCGGCAAGGGATCGCCCAGCCTGCGGACTGCGCAAATTCCCACAGGCCGTCTAGGCGCTGAGTTTCTTCGCGAAGGGCACACGCATCGTGGAAGAAGCGATAGAAGGACAGCCATCCGGCGTCGTGTTGGCCATAAACGCTGGCCCGAACGCTGTCCCAAACGCTGTCCCAAACGCTGTCCCAAACGCTGTCCCCAACGCTGGCCCGAACGCTGTCCCAAACGCTGTCCCAAACGCTGTCCCAAACGCTGTCCCCAACGCTGGCCCGAACGCTGGCCCAAACGCTGGCCCGCGGCAGATCGGGATGCTTCATGATAATCGCGCGCGTCAGCGCCATACTGAGCGGCGATCCGCACCACACGATGCGAGGCGCCGGCAAATTGGCGATCTCATACATGCGGCGCACCGCTGCTTCGGCGCGTGGCCTGTCGGCCGGCTCGGTGGACAGGCCAATGGCCGTCCAGCGTTCCACGAATTCGCCAAAGCGCGCCCGCTGCTCCGGCGTCAGGGTTTCGATCTTGCGGGTCATCAGTCGGCAACCCGCCGCGCCATGCCCGCCGACCAGACGCGCTGGCGGACCACGCGATAGGTACCGGGCGGGACGGCAAGCGCGGTATGCTCCTGGTGTTCCAGCGCGACCGGCGCATCGCCCGACACACAGAGGAACAGCCCGCCGCCGCTGCCATCCTCGCGGAACAGAGCAACGCGGTCGCTGTACGCGAAACTGTGGTGGTGGCCGGTCGCCTCGCCGTGCGCGAGCACCACGCGGCCATTCTCAGCCGGGACCGCCTGCCTCTTTGCCGGCAGCGCCGCCACCGGCACCACCATCACATCGCCCTGTCGGATCATGAGGAAATCTCCATGCTGAGGTTGCGGATAGTCTGCTGGCCCGACGCGGCGATCGCGGCGGCCTGATCGGTGATCTGCTGCACGAGCGCGTCGTTCAGCGCCTGCCGCGCCTGCCGCACCGCCGCCATCGCGCGGCCATGCGCGCCGGTCACGCAGGCCAGGTCATCCGACAGCAGGAGATCGTCGGCAGCGCGCTCGGCTGCGGCGAGGTCCGCGCGCAGGGCGGCGATGGAGGGCATCACGCGGCCTCCCCCAGCTGCGCCGCGGCTTCGAGCGCGGCGTTGATCGCGTCGCGGATGCCGGCGAGGTCGGAGGTGGTGGTGATGGCGGAGGTGCGCAGGGACGAGGCCAGAGCGCCCTGGATAGCGAAGCTGGCACAGCCATCCGGCCAGATGCCGACCGAGACGCGCACCTTCGCGCCCTCAAACTCGCGGTAAATCGGGACTGTCGTGGTTCTGGTCATTCCAGGCTCCTTCGATCGGCCTTATCGGCCCCGGGGATGCCCCATCTTTCGCCTTTACGAATTACCAATGCAAGGGCAAAAATGCCCGTTGCCTCACTTTTCTCAAGCGGCGCAGAGTTCCGCCATGTTCAAGCGTATTGCTGCCGCCTCTCTTGCCGTCGCCGCTCTCGGTGGCAGCGCACTTGCCCAGGCCGACGACTGCCAAATCTGCCCTCCGCGGCGCCCGCTGTGCCGCGCCGTGCAGTCGTGCGCCGAGGCCTATTTTCTGCTGGTCCGCTGCGGCTTCCAGGACCTCGATAGGGACCGGGACGGCATTCCGTGCGAGCGCGAGGTCTGCGGCACCGCGCCCCAGGCTGCGCCGGCCATCCCGCCGCTATGTGCGCCGCGCGATGCTCGGGTGTCGCTCCGATGAGCCGGCCCGGACTGGCCGCGCTCGGCGCAACGCTCCTCGCCTACTGCCTGTGGTTCGTGCCGGCGGTGCTCGGTGCCATCCATGACGGCGGGCGGCGCGCCTTCTGCCTCGATACGGCGGAGCGCATCCCCGACCTGCTGCCGCAATGCGAGGCGATGCGTAGCGCCGCTGCGCTTTCAGGTCTCGGCGGCGCCGTGTGGCTCGGCGCGGTCGCCGGTGCGCTCGGCCTATACCGGCTCGTCAGATCCCAAGCTCGCGCCAGTGGAAAGCCCGGGTGATCTCCTTCACCCGGTCGCGCTCGACCGTCATCTCGGCCGGCGGATTGTGCTGCGCGAGCACGAGTTGCTCGTCGTCGCGTCGCACGAACTGCTTGAGGAACGCCAGCGGGGCCTTGCCCGGCCCGGCCTCGATCTGCACGAGCACGTAGTCGCCC
>JAYRQX010000782.1:0-1889 GCA_041910415.1 Acetobacteraceae bacterium
ATCTCGCCGACCGCCGCGGGCGAATCGAGGCAGGCCAGGATGATCTTCAGCCGCGTGGGGTCGCTCATCAGGCGGAACATCTCGGCCAGCTCGACAACCTGGTCCTCGCCGATTCGCGGTCTCGCGCGCATGTCCCGTCCCTGACGCAAGGGGTGAGCCTCGCCCCTTCCCGCACCGCCGGCAAGGGGGAAGCTCCGGCACTGCAGGGCGATCGCATGAGGGGAAAGGGCCGGGGGAGGATGCACGCCTCCCCCCGGGGAAGGGAACGTCCCCGGACCCCAACCTTCTTTTGATCAATGGAAAAAGGAGGGAGCTCGAGACCTTCCTCTCCTGTCCGCAAGCGCCTGCCCGGGCTTCCCTGTGCGATGGCCCAGTCCTGCGCCCGATCCAGCGCCATGATCCCGACACCCGCGGGCGCGATACCGGCGCCCCGTGACAGACCTGCTCTTCGTCCTCTCCAAGCTCTTCTGGCTTGTCGCGCGGCCGGCGACGGCGGCGCTCATCCTCTGCTGCCTCGGGCTCTGGGCGGTCTGGCGCGGCCGGCGCTGGGGGCGCTGGCCATTGCTGCTGGGCATCGGCTTCTATGTCGCGGTCCTCGCGACCCCCGTCAGTTCCTGGATCACGCTGCCCCTCGAGGACCGGTTCCCGCGCCCCGACCCGGCGCCGGCGCGGGTCGCGGGCGTGGTGGTGCTGGGCGGCGCGGTGGACCAGCAGCTCACCGCCGCGCGCGGCATCCCCGCGCTCAACGGCGCGGCCGAGCGCATGACGGAAGCCGTGGCGCTGGCCCGCCGCTATCCGGAGGCCCGCATCCTCTTCACGGGCGGCCAGGGCACGCTCACCGATTCCGGCATGACGGAAGCCGAGGTCGCCCGGCGTTTCTTCACCGCCATGGGCCTGCCCGCCGATCGCGTGGAATACGAGGACCGCGCCCGCAATACCCATGAGAACGCCGTCAACAGCCTGGCCATCGCCGATCCCAGGCCGGGCGAGACCTGGCTGCTCGTCACCTCGGCCAGCCACATGCCGCGCTCGATCGGCGTCTTCCGCCGCGCGGGCTGGCGCGCCATCACGGCCTGGCCGGTCAACTACACGACCGGCCATGACTGGCAGAGCTGGTACGACGCGCCGCTCAGTGCCCGGATCGGGCAGTTCGAATGGGCGGCGCGGGAATGGGTGGGCCTTGCCGCCTATCGGCTGATGGGCCGCACGGACGCGCTGCTCCCGGCGCCTTAGAGCGGCGGGCTGCAATTGTGGATCACGGGCAGCCGCCGCAGCCGGCTGGGGCCGCGAATGCGGCCCGCTCGCGGTCGGCTGTGCCGATCCGCCGGCGGTCCGGCGTCACGCCGGAGGCGTGCCGTACGCACGACGCCAATCAAAGCGGAGCTTTGCACCGGCACGACGCTATAGCAGGCCGCGGAAGAACCGGGCGGGTCGGCTGGGCGGCGGCGCGGGGCTCCTCGCGGGTCCCGGCCTGATGGCGATACCGGGCGCCGGGCCCCCGGCCGCACCGGGCCGGCCATGCATCCGAAGCGGGTCGCGCGCGTTCGTGATGCAGCGCGGTGCCGCGCCGACCATGCGGCGCGCAACGGGCGCGCCCTGCCCGGATTGTTTCCACATGCGACCGCCGGAGCTCCCCGCCCATGCCGCCCTCCTGCTCGATTTCGACGGCACGCTGGTCGAGATCGCCCGCCGCCCCGACGCGGTACGGGTGCCGCAGGACCTGGCGCCGCTGCTGGGCCGCCTCGGCGCCCGCTTCGGCGGCGCCGTCGCCATCGTGAGCGGCCGGCCGCTCGGCGAGCTCGACAGTTATCTGCCCATCGCGATCGCCAAGGTGGGCGAACACGGTGCCGCGATGCGCCCGCGGCCCGGCGGTCCCGTGCACCGGGTCG
>JAYRQX010000783.1:0-6481 GCA_041910415.1 Acetobacteraceae bacterium
CAGCGCGAGGCCGAGGCCGAGTTCCGCGATCGCATCCCAGGCTGAAGCCGGCCATTCGCCGCGTTCGACGGCGCGCAGCACCGCGACACCCGTCGCATCGGCCAGTGCGCGGTCGAGCTGCGTCGCGAGTTCCACCGAAAGGTCGTCGCTCATCAGCGCAGCCCCAGTTCGCGGGCGATGATGCCGCGCAGGATTTCCCGCGTGCCGCCACGAAGCGAAAAGGTCGGCACGATCTGCGTGAGATAGGCGTGCATGCGCCTGACCTCCTCGGGCATGGCATCGGCATCCATCAGGTTGCGCAGCCGGTGCGGCAGCTCCTGCTCCCACTCATTGCCGAGGTCTTTTGTCAGGGCCGCCTGGCGCACGGGATCCTTGTGGTCCTGCAGCATGCCGGCGACCGAGAGCGACATGCGCCTGAGCGCCCAGAGCCGCGCGACCTCCCGCCCCAGCGGCGCCGCGGCGGCGGGATCGTCCTTCAGCACATCGACCGCGGCCGCGAGCAGCGGATACGAAGAGAGAATCCGATCCGGCCCGCTGCGTTCGAAGGCGAGTTCCGACGTGCTCTGCGCCCAGCCGGCGCCTTCCTGCCCGACCAGCGCGTCGTCGGGCAGCAGCACGTCGTCGAAGGTGACCTCGTTGAAGCCTTCCTCGCCGACGAGGTCGCGGATCGGGCGGATGGTGATGCCTGGGGTCTTCAGATCCACCAGGAATTGCGAGAGGCCGACATGCCGGGACCCGCCTTCGGACGCCGGCGAGGTCCGCACCAGCGCGATCATGTAGTCCGACAGATGCGCGAAGGTGGTCCACACCTTGCGCCCGTTCAGCTTCCAGCCGTCGTTGGTGCGATCCGCGCGCGTGCGCAGGCCGGCGAGGTCCGATCCGCTGTCGGGTTCCGACAGCCCGATGCAGAAGGCGAGATCGCCCCGCACGATCCCCGGCAGGATCCTTGTGCGTTGGCTCTCCGTGCCGAGGCGAAGGATCAGGGGGCCGCTCTGTCGGTCGCCGATCCAGTGCGCGCCCACCGGCGCGCCGGCGGCGAGCATTTCCTCCAGCACGACGAAGCGGTCCATGAAGCTACGTTCGTGCCCGCCATACTGCTTCGGCCAGGTCATGCCGATCCAGCCCCTGGCACCGACCGCGCGGGTGAAGGCGCGATCGAACCCCATCCAGGAGCGCGCGCGCACCTCCGGCGCCCAGTCGCGGCCGGTCTCGCCGAGGAATTCCCGTACCTCCGCGCGGAGCGCCTCATGCCCCGGCGGAGGATCGCGCAGGTCGAAGCGCAGCCCGTCCATCACACCACCCCCGCGGCCTTCGCCGCCGCGATATCCTCCGCACTCAGCCCCGCGAATTCCGCGAGCACGTCATCCGTGTCCTGCCCTGGAGCGGGAATGCCGCGCCTGTATCGGACGGGCGTGGCGGAGAGATGCAACGGACTCGCCGGTACGCGCACGCGGCCCGTCCTGCGGTGCGGCAACTCGACGATCATCCCGCGCGCGGCAATCCCCGGGTCATTCTCGACATCCTCGGCCGTGTTGATCGGCCCGGACGTGATCTTCGCTTCCTCGAGCACCGCGAGCCAGTGCGCGCGCGGCCTGGTCGTCAGCAGGTCGCGCATCAACTGCAGGATTTCCACCCGGTTCACCGACCGGTCGCGGGCGCGCCTGAAGCGCGGATCCTCCGCCCATTCGGGATGGCCGAGCGCCGCGGCGAGGCGGACGAACTCGCGGTCGTTCAGCACGCCGATGACGAATTTCGCGTCGCTGCCGGAGAACACGCCATAGGGCACCGCGACGGGCGAATCATTGCCGCTGCGTGGGAACAGCCTGTCCGCGTTCAGCCAGGACGACATCGGCGCCTGCATGAGCGATGTCATGGTCTCGAACAGGTTCACGTCGATCGCCTGGCCTTCGCCGGTATGGTCGCGATGGCGCAGAGCCGCCAGGATCGACACTGCCGCCGCCCAGCCCGTGAACATGTCGGCCACCGGCACGCCGACGCGCTGCGGCCCGCCGCCGGGCGCCTCGTCCGGCTCGCCCGTCACTTCCATCAGCCCCGACATCGCTTGCGCCACGAAATCGTAGCCCGAGCGCCCTGCATAGGGGCCGGTCTGCCCGAAGCCCGTCACCGAGCAGAAGATGAGCCGTGGATTGACCTTGCGCAGCTCCTCCCAGCCCAGCCCGTACCGCTCCAGCGTGCCACTCCGGAAGTTCTCGACGAGCACGTCGGCATTGGCGACCATGCGCTTCAGGATCGCGGCACCCTCTGCTTGCGTGAAGTCCAGAGAAACGGATCGCTTGTTGCGGTTGAGCGTGACGAAATAGGTGCTGTCGTCCGTGCCCTCGACGAAGGGCGGACCCAGCGCTCGCAGGTCGTCGCCATGGCCGCGGCGTTCGATCTTCGCGATCTCCGCCCCCAGATCGCCCATGATCTGCGTGCAGAGCGGCCCCGCCACCACGCGCGTCATGTCGATCACGCGCACGCCGTCCAGCGCTCCTGCCATGCTTCCTCCGCCTCTTCATCCCGGCGAAAGCACGTCTGGCGCAGGGCGGCAAGGGGAGGCAGGATCGCCCGCCAAGAACACCGGGAGGATTTCTCAACAATGCATCGCCGCACGCTGCTGGCCGCCTCGCCGGCGCTGGCTCTCGGTCGCCCGTCCCTGGCGCAGGAGCGCTATCCCACGCGCCCGATCCGCCTGGTGATCCCCTTTGCCCCCGGCGGCCCGACAGACGTGTTCGGGCGCCGCTTCGCCGAGCGTTTCGGGCGCGTGATCGGCCAGACCGTGGTGGTCGAGAACCGCGCCGGTGCCGGCGGGATGGTGGGCGCGCAGGAGGTCACGCGCGCGCGACCCGATGGCTATACGCTGATGTTCCACGCCTCCTCCTCCGCGGTCACCAGCCCGCTCGCCTATCGCCGCCCGCTCTATGATCCGCTGCGCGACTTCGCGCAGATCGCCGTGCTGGGGATCGTGCCCTTCGTGCTGGCGGTCGGGCCGCAATTGGGCGTGACGACGCTGCCGCAGCTGGTCGAAAAGATCCGCGAAAGGCCGGGCGCGCTCAGCTTCGGCAGTTCCGGCGTCGGCACCTCCAACCACCTGGCGGGCGAGCTCTTCCTGACGCGCGCCGGCAGCCTGCGCGCCGAGCACATTCCCTATCGCGGCAGCGGCCCGGCGATCCAGGACATGGTGGCCGGCACGACCGCCTTCATGGTGGACACCTTCTCCACGCTTGCCGGCCTGTACCAGGACCGCCGCATCGCCATCCTGGCCGCCATGCATGATCGCCGGCTGACCGCCGCGCCGGAGATCCCGACGGCTGCCGAGCAAGGCGTGCGCGATGCGGAGTCCGGTACCTTCAACATCCTCGCCGCCCCGGCCGGTACGCCGGCAGACATCATCGCCGCGTTGAACGACGCCGTACGCCGTTCGATGGCCGACGCGGCCTTCCGACGGGAGCTTGAGACGCTTTCCATCGAGCCTGTCCTGGACAGCAGTCCTGAACAGGCGGCGCGCTTCATCCAGGCCGAGATGGAGAAGTGGCGGCCGGTCATCCAGGCGACCGGCGTGTCCATCGAATAGGACGTGGACGCGGGGGTGGCATCTGTGCTGCGCTTCGCGCCATGAACGCGACCCTGCTTCTGCTCGCCCTGCTGGCCCCGGCGCCCGCCGCGGCCCAGGCCGCCACCGGCCCATCCTTCGACTGCGCCCGCGCGCAAAGCTGGGACGAGCGGACGATCTGCGGGGACCGCGACCTCGCCGCGCTGGACCGCCGCGTGGCCGAAGCCTTCCGCCGCGCCATGGAGGCGAAGCCCGGCGACCGCGAGCGGATGCAGACCGAACAGCGCGCCTGGCTGCGCGAGCGCCGCGCTTGCGAGAAGCCGCCATCCGGCACGCCGCAGGGGTGCCTGCGCACCAGCATGGCGTCGCGCGCATCCACGCTGGAGGCCGGGCTGCGGCCGGGCCTGCAGCCTGCGCCGCAACAGGCGCAGCCGGTGCCGGCCGGCCCTGCGGTGACGCCCACCAACTGCACGCGCCCGGAAGGCTGGACGGCGCAGCGCATCTGCGCCGATCCGGCGCTGCAGCGGATGGATGCGTCCATCGCACGCAATGTCGGCACGGTGCGCCAGCGTCTGGCGGCGCAGCCGGCGCAGCTCCGCGAGTTCGAGACGGCGGTCGCTGCCTATCTTCGGCAACGCCAGGACTGCGCGCGTCCCGTCGGCCGCATCCCCGAGGATTGCCTGCTGGAGACGCTCGAGGATGCCGATGGCGCCTGGAGCCGATTGGCGGCGCCGCCGCAGGCGCAGCCGACGCACCAGCCGGCCGCGCAACCGCCGCGGCGCTAGAGCGGAAGCCGTTCGCATTGGCTCACCGCTTCCGCTCTACGCCGTTGTTTTTGCGAGCATCTTCACCCGACCAGATGATTCCATCTGATCGGGATCTGCTCTAGGCTTCTTCGCGCGCGCGGCGGCGGAGTTCGAATTTCTGGATCTTGCCGGTCGCGGTCTTCGGCAGGCCGCCGAAGGTGACATGGCGCGGCGCCTTGAAATGCGCCATGTGCCGGCGGCACCAGGCGATGATGTCCGGCCCGGTGACGCGCGCCTCGGCGCCGGGCTTCAGCGTGACATAGGCATGCGGCACCTCGCCCCACTTCTCGTCGGGGTGGGCGACGACGGCGGCCTCCATGACATCGGGGTGCCTGTAGAGCGTCTCCTCGATTTCCAGCGAAGAAATATTCTCGCCGCCTGAGATGACGATGTCCTTGGCGCGGTCCTTGACCTCGATGTAGCCGTCCGGGTGCATCACGCCGAGGTCGCCGGTGCGGAACCAGCCATCCACGAAGACCGCGTCATTCGCCCTGGGGTTCCGAAGGTAACCCTTCATCACGGTGTTGCCGCGGATCGCGATTTCTCCCAGCGACGCGCCGTCAGGCGGCAGCGTCGCGCCGCTGACGGGATCGATGATCGCGGCATCCTCCAGCGTCGGCAGCGACACGCCCTGGCGCGCCATGAAGGCCGCCTTCTTCTCGAGTTCCATCGCCGGCAGGTCCGGCTGCCAGGCACACAGAAGCGACGGGCCATAACATTCCGTCAGGCCATACAGGTGCACCACCTCGAACCCCATCCGCTCCATCGCGGCGATCACCGGCGATGGCGGTGCCGCGCCGCCGGTCGCGACGCAGACGCGGTGATCGAAGCGCCGCTTCGCGTCGTCCGGCGCATGGATCAGCATGGTCAACACGACAGGCGCGGCGCAGAGATGCGTCACGCCATGCTCCGCGATCAGGGCAAAAATCATCGCGGGGTCCACACGGCGCAGGCAGACATGCGTGCCGCCCTGCAAGGTCACGGCCCAGGTATAGGTCCAGCCGTTGCAGTGAAACATCGGCAGCGTCCAGAGATAGACGCTCTGCGGCGTGACGTTGAAGGCGAGCGCATTGCCGCAGGCATTCAGATAGGCGCCGCGGTGATGCACGACGACGCCCTTCGGGTCGCCCGTGGTGCCGGAGGTATAGGAGAGCGAGATCGATGCCCATTCGTCGGCGGGTGGCTCGACCGGGTGCCGCGCATCGCCCGTTGCGATGAAATCTTCGTACGACGTACCGTCCAGCGCCGCGCCCCCAGGGCCTTCCGGATCGTCCACCGTCACGATCCTGGGCTGCGCGCCCGACTGCGCCAGCGCGACCGATGCAACCGCCGCGAACTCCCGGTCCACGATCAGGATCCTCGCGCCCGAATGGCCGAGGATGAAGCCGATCGTCGCGGCGTCGAGCCGCGTGTTGATCGGGCACAGCACGGCGTGCGCCATCGGGATTCCGTAATGCGCTTCCAGCATCTCCGGGATGTTGGGCAGCAGCACGGCCACGGTCGCGCCGGGTGCCACGCCGGCGCGGCGCACCGCCGAGGCCAGCCGCCGGCTGCGCTCCAGAAACTGCGCATAGGTGATCCGCCGCCCGCCGTGGATGATCGCGGTCCGCCCGCCCCAGACATGCGCCGCGCGCCGGAGGAAGGAGACGGGAGAAAGCGGCACATGGTTCGCCGCGTTGCGGGGCAGGTCGTCCATGACGGTTCCTTTCAGCCGAGCGCGCGAGGCGCGCTGACCTCGCAGCGCCTGCGTGCGATCTCTCGCAGCGCCTGGAAGGCCGTGTCGTGTCGCGGCGTGCCGGGGTCGCAGCGGCCGGCGCGGATGTCGGCGGCGAAGCGGTGCAGTGTGTCGTCCGTGTCGCCATAGCCCATGATGCGCGCGATCTCCGCCGCCGCGCCCGCCTGCCACGCACCATCCTGCGCCGCCTCGCGCGCCGCGATCGCCATGGCGTTGGCGACCATGCGGGCCGCGAATTTCTGCGCTTCCGGCAGATGCGGCAGCAGCTCCTTCAGCACCACGTCGCGCGCGGCGGCCAGCAGTGCCGCGCCTTCGGGCGGTTCACGCATGCTCCCGCGTCTCCACCATGGTCAGGATGTCCCATTCGAGCTCAGGCACCATGTGGCC
>JAYRQX010000784.1:0-1794 GCA_041910415.1 Acetobacteraceae bacterium
ATGCGCGCCGGTGCGCCGGTGCAGGCCTCTACGGAGGCGAGGGCAAAGCGCCCGCAGTTCCAGCGATGCGCGTCGAAGGGACGCGCCTCCACCGCGGCGAGCAGCGCTGCCAGCCGCGCGGGCCAATCGGGCATCCGGGCCATCAGCTGGCGGGCAGCCGGATCTCCGCCTCCTGCAGGGCGGGGACGAACTCGAAGAAGCGATCCCCCGGATACTCGGCCTGCTGGTCCGCATCGGTGTAGCGGCGCACCTCGGCGCGCTCGAGGTCGACGAGGCGGCTCTCGCAGGTGAGCGAGATGCGCGGCTCCGCCCCGTCCACCACCTGCATGGTGTCCATCAGCCCCGCCCAGAGCGGGAACGGGTCGGCGACGAAGGCGCCCTCGGCATCGAGCAGCGCGCCCCACAGCCGCGCCGGGCGCAGCCGGAAGGACTGCTCGGCGAGCGCGATGTCGACCACCTCCAGCGGGACAGGGGACAGCGTCAGGGTGATGCGCACGGCGCGCAGCTCCGCCGTCTCCTCGATGTCGGAGACGGCGCCGATGGTGCCCATGCCCTCAAAGATCACGCCGGCCCAATGGAGCGGCCCCAGGCCGGTCCAGGCGCGGATGGGGCCGGCGGCGAAGTCGAGCTCGACCAGCACCACGGGGGTGGCAACCGGCGCGGTGGCGGCTGCGGCAGCCTGGGGCGACAGCCGCGGCGTGGCGGCGATGCCCTCCGTCATGGCAGCACCTCCTCCAGGCGGATGGTGATGGCGGTGAAGCGACCCGGCCGCGTGGGGTTGGCGCCCTCGTCATCGGAGGCGAGGCGCATGGCGACGGTCGGCGTGGTCAGCACCAACGGCTCGGAGAGCGAGGCCGCGGCGCGCAGCGGCGGGGCGATCGGGATGGTGGCCGTGCCGGTGCCGGAGGCCACCACCGGCTCGGTCGCCATGTAGAGCCGGCCGGCGAGGCCGATATGGTCGCCCGCCCCGACCGCCACGGCGTTTGGCCACCAGCCCTGAGTTTGCAGGGAGAGGGCGCCGCGCGCGGCACCGGCCGCCAGTGACGGCGTACCCGAGCCCACCACCATGCCCGTCCCATCGGTGAAGATGGTGGCGTCCGAGAAGGAATACGGCCCCGAGGGCACCTCGCCCTGGCTGCGGGGATCGCCGGTGCGGTATTCGCGCCGCCAGTCCCAGACCCGCACCGTGTTGGCCGAGCCGGCGAGCGCCGCCAGCAGCCCCTCCAGCACGCCGGCCTGGATGCGGTTGAGCGGATCAAAGCTCGCCTCGGCGATCCAGCGCGCCCCGTCGCGGCGGAGCACCTGGGTGGCGCGGCTCACCGGCGAGACGAAGCGCAGCGTGTTGTGCTGCAGGTAGAAGCTCAGCCGCGACGGTCGCAGCGCGGCGGGCCAGGCGTATTCGGTCATGCCGCCCTCTCCCCGCTACCCGCGCACCGTGTCGTAGGCCGCGCCACCGCGGCGGATGGCATCCAGCGTCATCGCCGAGGCCTGGCGAGCGATCTGCCCGGCGAGCAGCCGCAGCCGCGCCTCGACGCCGACGTCCGCACCGCGGGCGTCGATGCTGATGCTGGTGTGGATGGTCGGGCCGCCCGCGCCCGGCACCACGCCGTTCGGCAGCACCGTCCCGGTCTGGCGGGGGACGAACCACTCCGGTCCGCGCTCGCCGACGATGTAGGGCTGGCCCGCGGCGACCGGGCCGCCCTCGGCGCGGAACAGGCCGCCGATCGCGGCACCGATGGAATCGAGCCAGCTCCCGGCACCCATGCTCGACAGACCCGCCGTGACGGCATTGCC
>JAYRQX010000785.1:0-11621 GCA_041910415.1 Acetobacteraceae bacterium
CTGGCGGCGGCGCCGCGGGCCGAGCGGGCCTTGGCGCGACGCAGCCCCCTGGGCGGCATCGACTGGGCCGAGTTGCGCATGGCTTTGGCGCCGCTGAAGGACGAGGCGGCACGCGAACTGGAAGCCGCGGGCGCGGATCCTGCAACGGCGGAATGGGCCTTCAGCCTCGACATGCGCTACGCGGGACAGGGGCATAACGTCGATGTCGTGCTGCCCTGGGCGGAGCCCGGGCCGGCGCTGACCGCGCCTGTCTCGGCGGCCTTCGATGCCCGCTACCGGCATCTCTACGGCGCCCTCGTGCCCGATGCGGCGGCCGAGGTCGTGACCTGGCGTGTCGTCGGCCGGGCACCGCGCGCCGTGCGGTTGTTCCGCTGGGCCGACGGACGCGACACCACGACGCATACCGAGCCGCGAACACGCCGCGCGATCTTCCTGCCCGCCGAGCGGCGCTTCGCCGAGGCGCCTGTCTATGACCGCTATGCGCTGGCGCCAGGAACCACGCTGGATGGGCCGCTGGTGCTGGAGGAGCGTGAGTCCACGGTCATCGTGCCGATGCCGGCCAAGGTCACCATCCTGCCCGATCTGACGGTGCGCATCGATCTCGAAGGGGACGCGTCGTGAGCAGCCGGACCGAGAGCCCCGCCATGGACCCGATCGTTCTCGAAATCGTCTGGACGCGCCTGATCAGCATCGTGGACGAAGCGGCCGCAACCTTCGTTCGCACGGCATTCTCCACCCTGGCGCGGGAAGCCAACGACTTCGCCGTGGTGCTGACCGATGCCGACGGGCGATCGGTCGTGCAATCATCGATCAGCATCCCCTCCTTCATCGGAACCCTGCCGGCCACGGTGAAGCATTTCCTGCGCCGCTTCCCCGCCGAGACGCTGCAGCCCGGCGACGTGCTCATCACGAATGATCCGTGGATGGGTACCGGCCATGTCCACGATGTCTCGATCGCCATGCCGCTCTTCCACGGCGGCAGCTTGACCGGCTTCGCGGCGATCACCAGCCACATGCCGGATATCGGCGGGCGGCTGCGCAGTTCCGGTGTCCGCGAGATCTACGAGGAAGGATTGCAGATTCCGATGCTGAAGCTCGTCTCAGCCGGCGTGCCGGACGAGGCGGTGGTCGCCTTCATCCGCACGAATGTGCGCGTGCCGGAGGCGACAATGGGCGATATCTGGGGCGAGGTCGCCGCGTGCCACAAGGTCGCCGAACGTCTCGGCGAGCTGCTGCAGGAAACGGGCATGGATTTCGACGCCGCGAGCGCCGAGATCCGCGCGCGGTCGGAAAGCGCGATGCGCGCAGCCATCCGTGCGGTACCGGACGGCACGTATCGGTACACGCTGCTGCATGACGGATTCGAGGAGCGGATCACCATCGCGAGCAACGTGCATGTCGAGGGAGACGCGATCCGCATCGACTATACCGGCACGTCGTCCCAGTTGCCACGGGCGGTCAATGTCGTGCCGATCTACACCTTCGCCTACACGGCCTATGGCGTGAAGGCTGTGCTGTGCCCTGACGTGCCGAACAACGAAGGCAGCTTCCTGCCGATCACGACCTCGGCGCCGGAAGGCACCATCCTCAATCCGCGTTATCCCGCGGCGGGCGGTGCGCGCGGCATGATCGGGCATCTGCTGCCCGTCGCCTTCATGGCGGCGATGGGCGATGTGCTGGCCGAGAAGGTCTGGGCGCCGGGTTCGGGCAATTCCTCGCTGGCGATTTCCGGAGAGCATGGCGGGCGGCGCTATGGCGAGGTGTTCTTCTTCAATGCCGGTCAGGGCGCGTCCAGCCGTCGCGATGGGCTCGATGCGCTCAGCTTCCCGTCAAATCTCTCGAATGCTCCGATCGAGATGATCGAGGATTCGGTGCCGCTCCGCATTCTCCATCGCAAGCTCCGCCGCGGGAGCGGCGGGGCCGGACTGCGCAATGGCGGGGAGGGCCTCGAAGTCGCCTTCGAGTTCGTCGGCGACACAGCCGCGATCTGCTCCTTCATCGTGACGCGGCGCATCGTGGCGCCGCCCGGGCTCGCAGGCGGCAAGGCTGGCTTGCCGGGCCGGCTGATGATCAACGGGACGGAGGTTGATCCTGCCGAGCATATCGTGCTGCGCACCGGCGACCGGATCCTGCTCGAAACCGCCGGCGGTGGCGGATGGGGGCCGCCGGCCGGATAACCGGCGCGGCGCGCATTGCCGCGCGTGCTCTACCCGGGGACCAGCACCACGCCCGAACTTTCGAAACAGACCGCCGCGGAATCGCCGCCGCGCCGGCTTGGCACCTGTTCCGGCATGGTCGCGAAGAGCTCGCCGAGTTCCGTGGACAGCACATACTCCGCATGCGATCCCATGTACGTCGCGCGCTGCACCGTCGCAGGCAGGCCATCGGACGCGAAGCGGATGGCTTCCGGGCGGACGACCACATCGGTCTCGCCAACCCGCAAGCCGCGGGCGGGAAGGCGCAGCGTGAGAGGGCCGATGGCGACCTCGGCCTGGTTGCCCTCGACCGCGGTGATGCGGCCCTTCACATGGTTCGCCTCGCCCATGAAGGTCGCGACGAAAACGGAATCCGGCTCGGCGTAGAGCGAGCGCGGCGTGCCGACCTGGGCGATCGCCGCGTTGCGCATGACGACGATGCGGTCGGAGACCGCGAGCGCTTCGGACTGGTCGTGCGTGACGTACACCACCGTCAGGCCGAGGCGGCGCTGCAGCGCGCGGATCTCCTCGCGCATCGAGCGGCGCAGCCGCGCGTCGAGGTTGGAGAGCGGTTCGTCGAAGAGCAGCACCTCGGGCTCCAGCACCAGCGCGCGCGCCACGGCGACGCGCTGCTGCTGGCCGCCGGACAACTCGGACGGCAGGCGTTCGCCAAGGCCCTGCAGGCCGACGGTCCCGAGCGCGGCTTCCGCCTGTGCGGCGGCCTCGCGGCGATGGAGGCCGGAGGAGATGAGGCCGTAGGAGACGTTCTCCAGCACCGTCATGTGCGGGAAGAGCGCGTAGGACTGGAAGACCATGGAGACGTTGCGTTCGCCCGGGGGCAGCGCGGTGACGTCGCGATGGCCGATGGCGATGCGGCCCTCGGTCGGTGCTTCGAGCCCCGCGATCATGCGGAGCAGCGTCGTCTTGCCGCAACCGGATGGGCCGAGCAGCGTGACGAGCGTGCCGCCTTCGATCTTGAGGTCGAGCGGCTTCACCGCAGCCACGTCGCCATAGCGCTTGCCCAGGCCCTCCAGGCGGATTGCCGCGCCGCTCGATGTCTGGCGCATCCGGCTCAGGCCTCCGGTGTCTGCCGCCTCCGCCCTCCGGTCATCGGACGCGCTCATGCGCGCCCCGCGACGGGCAGGGCGGCGTGGCTGCGGCGGCCGAGGCGGCGGCGGCCAACCGCCAGGTTGATCAATCCGATCACCGCCATCATCAGCACGATCAGCACGGCGCAATAGGCGATGGCGAGGCCGTAATCGCCGTTGATGACGCGATTGATGATGAAGACGGTCGCCATTTCATGTTCCGCGGAGACCAGGAAGATCACGGCCGAGACGGTCGTCATGGCGCGCACGAAGGAATAGATCAGCGCCGTGACGATCGCGGGCTTGAGAAGCGGCAGCACCACCGTGCGCAGCGTGCGGAAGGTGGAGGCCCGCAGCATCAGCGCGGCATCGTCCAGGCTGCGGTCGAGCTGGCTCATCGCCGCAAGGCCGGAGCGCACGCCGACGGGCAGGTTCCGGAACACGAAGCAGGCGACGAGAATGACCGCCGTGCCGGTGATTTCCAGCGGCGGGACGTTGAAGGTGAGGATGTAGGCGACGCCGATCACGGTGCCCGGCACGGCGAAGGTCAGCATCAGCGCGAATTCCAGAACGGTGCGGCCGCGGAATCGATGGCGGGAGAGAACCCAGGCGGCGAGCAGGCCGAGCGAGGCGGTGATGGGTGCGGCAATGGCTGCGAGTTCGATGGTGGTGAACAGCGACGACCAGGCGCTGCCGGAGAACAGCGGCCGTCCATCCGGCGCCCATTCGAAGGCGAAGGCCCGCTGGAAATGGGAGAGGGTGAACGTCCAGTCGCGGCCCCAGACGCGCACGAAGCCGCCGGCGAGCGCCATGGCATAGACGGTGACCGTCAGTGCCGCCCAGGGCAGCGCGATGCCATAGGCGAGGCGCTTGACCAGCGGCGGCAAGGGCGTCGGCAACCCGACATCGCCCTTGCCGGTGACGGAAACGTAGGAGCGCCGACCGACCATGGCGCGCTGCACGAGGAAGGCAGCGAGAGCGATCGCCAGCATGACGCAGGCCAGCACGGCGGCCCGTCCGAAATCCTGCTGCGCGCCGACGACGGCGAAGAAGATTTCCGTGGACAGCACGCCGTAGGAGCCGCCGAGGACGATGGGATTCCCGAAATCGGCGAGGCTTTCCACGAACACCACCAGCCAGGCATTGGCAAGGCCGGGGCGCATCAGCGGCAGCGTGACGGCGCGGAAGGTGCGCATGGCACTCGCCCGCAGCGTCTCGGAGGCCTCCTCCATCGCGGGCGAGATTCCCTCCACGACGCCGATCAGCACCAGGAAGGCGGTCGGCGTGAAGGAAAAGACCTGCGCGAGCAGGACCCCGTCAAAGCCGTAGATCCAGCGGCCAAGGGCCACGCCGGTCACAGCCTCGATCAACTGGTTCACCACCCCCGATCGTCCGAAGATCAGGATGAGGCCGAGGCCGATCACGAAGGGCGGTGTGATGATCGGCAGCACGGTGAGAAGGCGCAGGGCACGCTTGGCGGGAAAGCGGCTGCGCGTGACGATCAGCGCGAAGGCGAGGCCGAGGCTGGTCGCCGCCGTCGCGGTGCAGACGGCGAGCGCCAGGGTGTTCCAGAAGACGCCGCAGCCGGAGCGGCTGACGACGCAGGCCAGCCCCCAGATGCGCGCATCCAGCGCGCGTGCGGCGAGAGCGTCGGCGACGCCGAGATCGTCCCGCGGCGTGAACATCTGGGCGAGCATCGTCGTCACGGGCCAGGCCGTGAAAACCAGGATCGCCAGCACGATGAGCCCGACCGCGCCGGCGACGAAGCGGTCACCGCGGAACAGGCCGCGCATGGCGAGCCCGGTGGTGCAGGAGAAGAGGAAACCCAGAATCGCGCAGACGGCGCCCAGGCCCATGCCGAATTGGCGATCGTCCAACGGCCCGAACAACGCCTCCAGCCAGGGCGCGGCCCAGCCATTGATGCCGATGGCGTAGCCTTGCGCGGAGATGGCGAACAACCCGAAGGCGCCGCCCGCGATCAGCCACGCCGCGCGCGACGAACGCGACAGCCAAGGCGGCACGCCGGGCAACGTGACGACCAGCGCGGCCATGACCGGCCACAACCAGAACCGACCGAAGCGTGCGGCCTGCACCAATGCCGAGGCCTGCTCCGCGTCATCAGCGCGAAATCCAAGCAGCCCGGCCAATGTCGACCCATCCTGCTGCATGTGCCATGGCAGGATTGTCACCCCGAGTGCGGCAAGCATCCAGAACGCAAAGGTCGTCTCCCGCCGCATCAGCGGGGCAGCGATCCGATCTCGCGATCCCAGCGTTCCAGGATGCGCCGCCGCGTGCGCGCGTCGCCATAGGCGGCGAAGTCGTAATTGATGAGGTTCACGCGGGTCAGGTCCGCGATGCGCGGGTCGGGCCGCGCGCCGCGATGCGCCGGCACGTGGAACTGGCCGACGCCGACGCCGATATCCATGGCCGCCGGGGTCAGGTACCAGTCGTAGAAGCGGCGCGCCTGCTGGATGTTGCGCGCGCCACGCACGATTGACATGCAGGCGACCTCATAGCTCGTGCCGTCCTCGGGATAACCGATCACGATCGGGAAGCCCTGCTGCACGAGCGTCTGCGCTTCCATGTCGAAGGACACGCTCAGGCCCGTCTCCCCGCGCGCCACCGCCTGCACGGGTGCGGCACCGGAGCGGGTATAGCTGTTCACGTTGGCGTTCAGGCGGCGCAGGAAGTCGAAGGCGCGGTCCTCGTCCCACAACTGCACCAGGCCGGCGATGATGGTGTAGGCGGTGCCGGAGGAGTTCGGGTTCGGCAACTGGATCTCGCCGCGGTATTCGGCGCGCAGCAGGTCGTCCCATCGGCGCGGCGCGGGCAGGTTGCGGCGGGCGAAGACCTCGCGGTTGTGGATGAAGCCGATGGCACCGGAGGAGACGCCGACGCAGTGTCCGCGGGACATCTCGTGCACGCGTCGCGCCCAGTCGTGCAGGTTCGCCATATTGGGGGAGGTGTAGGTCTGCAGCAGGTTCGCCTCGGCCGCGGTCATGTGGGTTTCGGACGAGCCGCCGAACCACACATCGGTGCGCGGGTTCTGCGCCTCGGCGCGGAGCTGGGCGAGGATCTCCCCGCTCGACTTGCGGGCCATGGAGACGCGGATGCCGGTGTCGCGTTCGAAGGCCGCGGCGATGGCCTGGCACCAATCGGCGGCCGGCGCGCAGAGCATGTTCAGCGAACCCTGCGCCGCCGCAGGCAGCGGCGCCAGGAGCAGGGCCAGGAGCGCCAACGGCGCGACCCCTCTCAAAAAAATCATCGCGGCAGGCTCCCCACTTCGCGTTCCCAGCGCTCGATCAGGCGGCGCCGTTCGGCCGAGCGGCCGTAGCGTGCGAAGTCGTATTCGATCAGGCGGATCTGCGAGAGATCAGGCGCGTTCGGCGGCAGCGGCGCGGCGCGGTTGGACGGCGTCTGCAACTGGCCGCCGGCATCGAAGGCCAGGCGCTGGGCGGGCGCGGTCAGCGCCCAGTCGTAGAAGCGTCGTGCCTGCGTGAGGTTGCGCGCCCCGCGGAGGATGGACATCGATCCGATCTCATAGCCCGTACCCTCGCATGGCGTGGCCCACACGACGGGGAAGCCGGCATTGCGCTCGGTCACGGCGTCATGGACGAAGGAGAGCGAGAGACCTGTCTCGCCCCGCGCCACCGCCTTGATGGGCGCGGTGCCCGAGCGCGTGTAGCTGTTCACGTTGGGATGCAGGCGCCGCAGAAAGTCGAAGGCCGGGTCCTCGCCCATCAACTGCACGAGCGTGGCGATGACCACGTAGGCCGTGCCCGACGAGGCGGGGTTGGCCATCTGGATCTCGCCCCTGAAGCGTGGATCGAGCAGATCCGCCCAGCAGCGCGGGGCTTCGATGTTGCGCCGGGCGAGCAGTTCCGTGTTGATGCCGAAGCCGACCGCGCCGGCATAGACACCGATGGCGCGGCGGTTGGACTGGTTCCACTGCCTCAGCGCCCAGGGGTGGAGCTCGCCATTGTTCGGGCTTTCATAGGCCTGGGTCAGGTTCTCTTCGCCCGCCGCCAGATGCGGGTCGCCGGTGCCGCCGAACCAGACGTCGCCGCGCGGGTTCTGGGCTTCGGCGCGGATGGCGGCCAGCGTCTCGCCGGATCCGCGCTGGGTCATGTTCACGCGGATGCCCGTGTCGCGCTGGAAGCTGGTCGCGATCGCCTGGCACCATTCGATCTGCACGGAGCAATAGAGATTGAGCGTCCCCTGCGCCGCGGCGGGGCCGGTCATCGCGATGGCCAGGGTCACCGCGCCAAGGAATGTGCTGATCCCGGTCATTCGATCCTCTGGTTCGGCAGGAGTGACCAAAAACTGTCATGAAACCGGCGGAGGGGTCCAGACTATGCACCCTCGGTGATCAGGGGCTCCGGCCTGTGCTCAGCGCCAATCGCCCACGAGTGCCAAACCGAGCAGCGCCACGATCGAGAGCAGCGCCAGACCCGCGGCGGGCCATCCGCGCAGCACGCCCTCCAGGCGCGCGACGAAGCTGCCGAGCGGTATGGTGGCCTGCGCCGCTCGCTCGGCCGGCAACAGCAGGTCGCCCTCGGGAATGCGTGGCAGCGCGTCGCCCCACCGCATGACGGCAGCCGCGAGAGCAACGCCGATCAGCACGGGCCAGGTTGCGCCCCACAGCGTGGCAGGGATGAACAGGTCGGCCAGGCGCCCCGCGCCCACGGGTTCGAACAGCAGCCAGGGGAGCAGGACGGCCAGTGCGGCAAGGCCGAAGCAGGGCAGCACAAGGCCGCGGGAGCCCGGGGCGCCATCGTCGGTGCCGGCGGGCATGGTTGCTCTCAGCCTGCGGACGAAGTGCAGCATCAGCATGGTGCTGCCGGCTGCCGAGAGAACCGCAAGCCCTCCGGCGACCCCTTCGCCGAGTTCATTCTTCACGGCCGCCTTCGCCAGCGCGCCGCCCGTCATCGGCAGGCCTCCGAATCCCAGCGCCAGGACGATGGCGATGGCGATCACGGCCAGGCGCAGGGATGGCTGGCAGGCGGCGGCGGCCACGCCGACCGCGAGGAAGAGTGCGCCCTTGGCCATGACGTGATGGGTCGCGTAGAAGGCCGCGTTCATGGGCGTCGCGGCGTCGCCGGCGAGCAGACCCATGCCCAGTGCCGCGGCCACGACACCCATCTGGCTCACGCTTGAATAGGCCAGTACGGTCTTTGGATTGGGCTGGGTGATGCCGATCCCGACGCCCCAGAAGGCCGTCACGAACCCGACTGCGGCCAGCACCAATCCCCAGTCGCCCGCGCTGCCGTCATAGGGCAGGAACCGGATCAGGCCGATGATGCCCGCCTTGATGATCGCACCGCTCAGCACCGCCGAGGCGGGCATCGGCGCGGCGGGATGGGCGAGGGGCAGCCAGACATGCAGCGGCACGAGTCCCGCCTTGAGTCCGAAGCCCACAATCAGCAGCGCGACCGTCAATCCGCGCCAGGGCGAGGCGGCGAGGGAGGGCAGAACGTCCGAGATCGCGAGGCTTGCGCCTGTCGCGGCCTCGGCGAGCAGGGCAAAGGCGAGCAGCAGGACAATCTCGCCAAGCACGGCAAGCAGGAGATAGATCTTCGCCGCGCGTTGCGCTCGCGCGGTTCCGTCATGCACCACGAGCCCGTAGGCGGCGAGGCTCGCCATGGCAAAGACAAGGTAGAAACTGATGAGGTCACCGGCGAGGAACACGCCGAGGCTGCCGGTGAGCGTGAGCAGCCACCACGCCGAGAAGCCGCCCGCATTCGGCTCTCTGCCGAGATAGGCGTTCGCATAGGCGCCCGCGAGGCTCCAGAGCAGCGCCACGACACCGAGGAGGAGCGCCGCGGGCCGATCAAGGCCGATCGTCAGGCGGAGGTGATCGGCATCCATCACCAGGGGCGATGCATCGGCGGCGAAGAGCGCGGCGGCAAGCCCCGGCAGCGGCGCAAGCGCAAGCAGCTTCGGCATCCGCTTCCGCCAGGCCGGCGACACGCAGGCCGCGAACAGCGCGAGCGGGAGAAGGAGCGTGGCGCTCAGCAGCAGTGCCGTCACGGCAGGGCTCCGGGCCGCCCGATCTGGACCAGGCCGAAGGCGGCCACCGGGAGCAGGCCGAGCGCGACGGAGGCGATGGCGAGGCCAAGGGGGATTGCTTCCTGCCAAGCGGGTATCGGTGCGCGCAGCGCAGGACTGCCTGCCGCGAGACTTCCGGCCAGCACGCGGAATACGTACCCGCCCGTCAGCAGGCCGCCGCCCAGGATGACGGGCGTCCACCACCATTGTCCCGCCTCGATCGCCGCGGTCAACAACAGCCACTTGGCAGCGAAACCGCCGCTCGGCGGCACGCCCATGAGGGAAAGCCCGGCGAGCGCGAAGGCGAGAACGCTCTTCGGCATGATGCGCGCGGCGCCCGCGAGTCCGTCGATGCGGTCATGGCCCAGGCCCTTCGCCATGAGCCCCACGGCGAGGAACATCGCGGCCTTCGCGAGGGCGTGGGAGACCGCCTGCAGCACGCCGCCCATCCAGGCGCTGCCGCCCTGTCCATCCGCCGCCCCCACCACGAGCGGCACCATCAGGAACAGGTACCCGATCTGCGCGATCGTGGAGTAGGCCACCAGCATCTTCAATCGCTCCTGGCCCAGCGCGACGAGGCTGCCGACCAGGATCGCCGCCGCACCGAGCGCAGCCAGGAACTGTGCGGAGGCGGGGTTGAACACGCCGGGCATGGCGCCGAACCATACGCGGAGCAGCAGCACGTACGATGCTTTGACGACCAGGGCGGAGAGCACCGCGCTTGCGGCGGCCGGGGCGCCGGCATGGGCCGGCGGCAGCCAGAGATGGAGCGGAAAGAGCGCGGTCTTGGCGAGCAATCCCGCCGTCATGAGGGCCGCGGCCAGCAGCGTGGCCGGCGCCGGGCGCGCGCATTGCGCGAGCAGCAGGATATCGAGGGCGCCGCACTGGCCATAGATCAGCGCCACGCCCAGCAGGTACAGCACCGAGCCAAGCAGGGCGAAGAGCAGGTAGCGCAGCGCCGCCGCGATCGTCTCCCTGCGGCCATCGAGGCAGACCAGCGGGACCGCCGCGAAGGTGAGGATTTCGAGTGCGACGAAGAGCGTGAAGAGGTCGTTCGCGACCATGACGAGGGCGACGGCCGCCGCAATGGCGGGGAACAGCGTCCAG
Organism: Acetobacteraceae bacterium; assembly: GCA_041910415.1. Lineage (GTDB taxonomy): Bacteria > Pseudomonadota > Alphaproteobacteria > Acetobacterales > Acetobacteraceae > JAYRQX01. The sequence goes on from JAYRQX010000785.1 coordinate 10,439, forward strand.
AAGGTGAGCTTCGCCCGCGTCTCCGCTTCCTTGGCCTGCGTGCCGAACTCCGCGCGCGCAAAGAAGGCCGTCGCCCCCATCACGACAGCGGAGGTCATGAGCATCGCCGCTGCGAGGCCATCGCCGCGCAGCGCCAGTCCGAGAGGCGGCGCCCATCCGCCGATGTGGAAGAGGATGGGCGTGCCTGCCTGGAGCATGATGCCTGCAATGGCGAGCGCGATGGCCAGCATGGCAGGCGTCAGCAGCAGCGTGATCCGCTCCGCGGCGCGGGCACCGAGCGCGAAGCCGGCCGTCATGGCGGAGAGCGGCAACAATGCCGCGACGAGCAGCAGCCAGCCGCCATGTGTCGGCGCCAGAGCCGCGGGAAGGTCCGCGGTCATCGTGGCTTGCTGGAATTGTCGGGGATGGCGGACGCCGCACTCTTCAGGCGGAGGACCAGCGCGACCGCCAGCGTCGTTGCCGCGAAGGCCACGACGATACCCGTGATGACGATGGCCTGCGGCACGGGATCACCGGGCAAGCCGGCCTGCGCCCCGCGCCGCGCGATCACGCCGAACACCAGGAAGACGCCGGAACCCAGCAGGTTGAAGGACAGCAGCCGCCGTACAGGATCGGCATGAGTCAGCAGCCCATAAAGGCCGATACCGACCAGTCCTGCGGCAACGACCGCGAAGAGCGTGGCATCGCTCATGAAGCGATCTCCTGCTGCGGCGGCCCTGCCACGAGCAGTGCAAGCGCCACGGCAGCGGACATCGCCATCGCGATCTCGATCGCGATGATGAGGGGCTTTGCCCAACCTGCCGGATAGGCAAGGAAGGCGCCAGCCAGCACCGCGCCCAGCACGCCGACGCCAAGGAAGACGGCGGGCCCCGCGATCAGCACGGCTCTCAGACTGCGGCTCCGGATCACTGGCGGCGTTGCGATGCCCGCCATCCAGGTCAGGATCCACATGGCGGCCAGGATCGTGCCGGACTGGAATTTGCCGCCAGGATCGTCGGCACCAGCCCAGAGAACGTGAACCGCGACGACGATGCCGATCGGCGGCAGGATGCGCGCGAGCAGCGTGAGCGGCCCATCCGCGGGCGTTGCCACGCGCAGCGGCAATGGCCGGCCGCCCCAGGCATCGTCCGGCGCAAGGGACCAGACGCCGATCACGGCGAGCACCAGCACCAGCGCCTCGAGC
>JAYRQX010000786.1:0-1714 GCA_041910415.1 Acetobacteraceae bacterium
CCGCCCTGCCGTGCGCGCGACCTTGCGATCGAGATCGCGGTCCCAGAGATCGTTGATGACGCAGCCGGCGCTGCGCATCAGCACGGCGCCGATGCCGAACAGGATGGTCAGCCGAATGCCCTCCGCCCAGCTCGGCGCCGCCATCGCGAAGGCCCAGGGCCCCGGCAGGAAGAGCAGCCAGGATCCGATCGGACGGTCGAGCCGCATCAGCAGCGCATAGGGTCGCCACGCGGCGGGCAGCCGCGCGACCCAGCCTTCGGATCGGATGTCGGTATGGGCTGACATGGGGGCGTGTTAGCATGAGTCCTGTTTTTGTGCCTCAGGCGCCGGCGCACGCTCCGCGTGCTTGGCTTGCGCGCCGCGCACTGATGCGCCGGGGGTGGCTGTTGGTCTGGGCGCGGTCGCGCATGCGCGCTCCCAGCCCGCGGCTCGCCGCGGGCTGCATGTGCCATTGATGGTCGGCGCGCGCTCCTATCCCTCCCCTGCGAAGCGGGGGAGGGTCGGGTGAACGCCTTGGCGTTCGCCCGGGGTGGGGGCATCCCCAGCTGGGGTCCCACGATCGGCCCTGCTATAGCGCGCCCATGTCCACCCCACGCCTCTTCCTGGACACCGACCTCACCGAAGGCGCCACCGTGCCGGCCGCCGAGGGCCAGGCGCATCACATCGGCACCGTGCTGCGCCGCGGCCCCGGCGATGCGGTGCTGCTGTTCAACGCCCGCGACGGCGAATACGCCGCGACCATCGCCACGCTCCGCAAGGATCGCGCGGGCTTCGCGGTCGGCGCCCGCCGCCGCGCGCCGGCGCCCGAGCCTGATCTTCGCCTGCTGATGGCCGCCGTGAAGCGCGATGCGATGGACTGGATCGTCGAGAAGGCGACCGAGCTCGGCGTCGCCGCCATCCAGCCGGTCTTCACGCGGCGCACGGTGATCGACCGTGTGAACGCGCAGCGCCTGGCCGCCATCGCCCGCGGCGCCGCGGAACAGTGCGAGCGCCTGTCCGTGCCGGAACTCCGCGACGCCGCACCGCTGCACGCCGTGCTCGATTCCTGGGACGGCGCGCGGCTTTTTGTCGCGGCCGAACGGCACGACGCGCCGCCCATCGCCACCGCCGCGCGCGGCGCGCGGCTTCCATTCGCCTGGCTCGTGGGACCCGAGGGCGGCTTCGACCGGGCGGAACTTGACGATCTCGCCCGGCGCCCCTTTGTATCGCTTGTCAGCCTCGGCCCCCGCATCCTGCGGGCGGAGACGGCGGCGGTTTCGGGTCTGGCGGTGCTGCAGGCATTGTCGGGCGACTGGACCGGGACCTGAGCGCCGCAAGGCATCTGGAAGGGTGGAATGTCCAACCCGGGCGAGGCGGATCTCACGCCGATCACGTCCCCGCGGCAGCTTGCCGAGTGGTTCTCGGCCGGCAGCAAGCCGCGTGGCGACTGGCGCATCGGCACCGAGCACGAGAAATTCGGATTCCGCCGCACCGACCTGACGCCGCCGGACTATGAGCACCGGGGCATCCAGGCGGTGCTGGAAGGCCTGATGGGCTTCGGCTGGGAGCCGATCCGCGACCGCGGCAACGTCATCGGCCTGAAACGCGGGGGCGGGGCGATCAGCCTGGAACCGGGCGGGCAGCTCGAACTGTCGGGCGCGGCGGTCGCCGACCTGCACGAGACGCGGGTCGAGCTCGTGGAGCATTTCCGCGAGGTGCATGCGGTCAGCGTCCC
>JAYRQX010000787.1:0-1674 GCA_041910415.1 Acetobacteraceae bacterium
CCTCGGCGCGGGGACGGGGTCGCTGCTGCGCTGGCTCGGGCATTGGATCGGCCGCGCCCAGGCCTGGACGCTGGTGGATGCGGATGCCGAGCTGATCCAGCGCGCCTTCGATACCATCGCCGAACGCGCGGAAGCCGTGGGCTGGGCCGCGACCTGGCCCGGCAAGCGCACGCTGCTGGTCCATGCGCCCGGCGGCGCCTGGCGCGTCGAAGGCTTGGCCGCGGATCTGCGCGACGCGCCGGACAACCTGCCGCTTGAGCGCGTGGACGCGGTGGTGAACACCGCGCTCTGCGACTTGGTCTCCGAGGACTGGATCCTCCGCATGGCGCGCGCCTGCGCGCGGCGGCGCCTGCCCTTCTATGCCGCGCTGAACGTGACGGGGCGCGAGCGCTTCACGCCGCCCCACCCCGCCGATGCGCTGGTCGCGCGCGGCTTCCGCCGCGACCAGGCGCGCGACAAGGGTTTTGGCGGTCTGGCCCTCGGCGCGGCGGCCCCGCGTGCGATCCGCGCCGCCTTCGAGGCAGAGGGCTACACGGTGCGGAGCGCGCCATCCGACTGGATGATCACACGGCGCGACAGCACGATGGCCGATGCCCTCGCCGAAGGCCATGCGCGCGCAGCGCTGGCGTGGGAGCGGCGACACGCCGACAGGATCGAGTCCTGGGCCGCCGCGCGGCGGATGCAGGCGATCGGCGGCCGCCTTTCGGTGCGCGTGGGGCACACCGACATCCTGGCGCTTCCCGGATAAGCGCGGCATGGATCTTCCGCCTGGGGTCACGCTCTCCATCGAAGAGAAGGCCGCTGCGGCGGATACCGAGGCGCTCGGCCTGGGGCTGGAAGCGTTCAACCAGGCGGCCTGGCCGGGCCACCAGCCCTGGCGGGAACTCAGCCTGCTGCTGCGCGAGCACGGCAGCGTCGTGGGCGGGCTGCACGGCCAGACCTATGCCGGCTGGCTCTTCATCCAGTATTTCTGGCTGTCGGCGCCGCTGCGCGGCCGCGGCATCGGCGCGCAGCTGATGGCGCTGGCCGAGCGCCAGGCGATCGAGCGCGGTTGCCATTCCGCCTATCTCGACACCTTCTCCTTCCAGGCGCCCGGCTTCTACCGGAGGCTGGGCTACGAGGCGTTCGCCCGCCTGCCCTACCCGCCCAGGGGCGAGCGGATCTGGATGCGCAAGACGCTGGATCAGCCGCCCCTCGGGACGTAGCCGATCGCCTCGACTTCCAGCGCGCAGCCCATCGGCGTGGCGCCGGCCTGCATGCGCGTGCGCGCGGGCAGCGTTTCCTGGCTGGTGAAGTAGCTGCGGTAGATGCGATCGAACGGCTCCTGCTGGCGCTGGTCCTTGAGCCAGACGATGACCTTCAGCAGGCAGTCCATGTTGGACCCCGCCGCCTCGACCAGCCGCTTCATGTGGTCCATGACGATGCGGACCTGGCGCTCGAAGGGCAGGTCCGGGAAGGGCGGCGGCGGCTCGCCCCTGGCGCGGGCGGCGCGGAGCGCGGAACAGTAGTCTTCCTCGAAGGGCGGGAGCCCGCTGACAAAGATCATGTCGCCGTGGCGGACGCAGAGGTTGAAGGGACCGCCCGTCTGCGGCACGTCCGCATTGATCACCTGCTTGTCCATTGGCGTTTCCTCCCCTGGGGCCGATGGCGCGATGCTAGACCTTGGAACGAGGA
>JAYRQX010000788.1:0-2103 GCA_041910415.1 Acetobacteraceae bacterium
CCTGGCCGAGGACCTGGGTCAGGTCGCGCACAAAACCCCAGACTTCGTAGGGGGAGGGGTCCTGGGGGACGACGACCAGGCTGCCCGGTGGGATGGGCGGTCCGCCGGATTGCCAGGCGGACAGGCCCGCGGGGGTGGACTGGCCGTTGGGCAGCACGATGAAGGCGCGGGAGCGGTCGGCGAAGCGCTGTGTCCCGCCGGCGGCGCGCACATAGTCCGCCGCCCGCCATCCCGTGCTGAATTGCAGGCTGCCGGGGTTGAGCACCGAGCCGACGACGGTGACCTCGCTCGGCCGTTTCGGCATGGCGATGAGGTCGCCGGGCTCGAGCAGCACGTCGAGCTGGGGGCGGGAGGCGAGGACGACGGGGTTCGCTTCCACGACCATGCGCCCTGCGGCGCGCGCTTCGCGGAGCCCATTGGCGAGCTCGCGCCCCGCGGCGATGGCGGAGCCGAGATCGACGCTCGCGCCGCGCGTGCCGGCAACCGCCTGTCCCGCGGTGACCTGCAGCAGGGATTGTTCGAGTTCGCGGGCGGTGCGCTGGAATCCCTCCTGCTGTCGCTGGCGCACGCTGTCGCGCGTGAAGACGGCGCCATAGGGATAGGCCTGCGGCGTCAGCCCGCCGGCGCGGGCGATGACTTCGGACAGGCGCTCGCCGCGGCGGATGTCGTAGACGCCGGGGCGCATGAACTCGCCGACCAGCGTGATCGGCCCGCTTTCGCGATCGGCGAAGCCGCGGGGAATGCGGATGACATCGCGCGCCGAGAGGCGCACGGCGGCGAAGTTGCGGCTGCGGAGATCGAGCGTGGTGCGCGTGAGCGGGATCGCGCTGCCGGATTGCTCCGCGGGTTCCCTTGCGAATTCCACGGCGCCGAGGTCGGCCGCTTCCGTCAACCCGCCGCCGGCGGCGATGACCGCGTCCAGCCCGGTGTCGTCCAGGATCGGGAACACGCCGGGGAAGCGCGCCTCCCCCACCAGCACGACGGATTGGTCGAGCAGGAAGGCCGCGAGCTCCGGATAGTCGATGAAGACCTGCGGGCAGCCGGGCGCGCCGATATCGGGAAAGCCGGCGCCCCGCACATGGGCGAAGCGTTGCGGGGAGGAGCGCGCGGCAACGGCCAGGTTCGTCAGGGCGGCACAGGCGGCCGCGGATGCCGCGGGCTGCGCCGGGGCCGCGACAGGGGCGATGCCGGTCGGGTCCGGCACGTCGCCGCGCATGGCGCGCTGCACGGCAGGGCTCGTCAGCCAGGCGATGTCGCCGCGGGAGAGGATCACCACCTCGTCGCCCTCGGCGAGCGGGAGATTGGCGCGGCGTTCCAGCACGCGGCCGAGATCGAAGGCGACGAAGCGCCGCTGCCGCGTGCGGGCATCCGGCCGCCAGACGACGCCCATGCGCACATAGGGATCGGGCCGCACCAGGCGCGGATCGGACAGCAGGCCGCGCAGGGACAGCCCGCGCGCGCTGCGCGTCACCGGCACGGCGACGTGGCCGGACAGGCGCAGCTGGTTCACCTCGACATCCGCGTCGGGCTGCACGAGCACCGCGTCGCCGCGGCGGATCGAGGCGTCGCGCGACAGCTCGGCATAGGCGCGCCGCCCCTGCGCGTCGTTGCGCTGCACCAGGAAGCGGTTGCCCACGGGCCGCAGCGGATCGCCGGCGAGGACCAGCACCGAGGCGAGCGAGGCGCTCGCGGCATGGGCCGGCAGTTCGTAGATGCCGGGCCGCGTGACGTCGCCCGCGATGGCGACCACGCCGCCCAGCGGCGGCACCACCACGCGCTCGCCTTCGCGCAAAGCGAGATCGGGCGTGCCGGGGGCGCCCGCGATGACCGCGTAGAGATCGATGACGCGGTTCCCCCGCGGCCCCTCGACGCGCACCGCCCGCAGCGACCCCGTCTTGCGCACGCCGCCCGCGGCGGTCAGCGCATCCAGCACGTTCGAGATCGGCGTCAGCACCTGGAAGCCCGGCCGCACCACCTCGCCACTCACGAAAATGGAGATCTGGCGGAGCTGGCCGATGCTGACATAGGCGTCGGAGCCGAGCTCGCGCTGCGCACGCGCCGAAAGATCGTCGCGCAGCTCCCGCAGCGTGCGCCCGGCGGCCG
>JAYRQX010000789.1:0-1989 GCA_041910415.1 Acetobacteraceae bacterium
AGGCAGAGGTCGAAGCCATGCTCGCCGCACCAGGCGATCATGCGGTCGTATTCGTCCTCGTTCACGCCCTTAAGCGCCACGGTGTTGATCTTGATGGCGAGGCCTGCGGCCTTGGCGGCGAAGATGCCGTCCAGCGTGGGTTCCAGCTTCCCCCAGCGCGTCACGGCGGCGAAGGTCGCGGGATCCAGCGTATCCATCGAGACGTTCAGCCGCCGCACCCCGGCGGCGTAAAGCTCGCCCGCCAGCTTCTGCAGTTGCGTGCCGTTGGTGGTGATCGTCAGTTCCCTGAGCCCGCCCGGGCCGATCCGCGCACCCAGCGTGCGGACCAGGTCGATCACGTTCTTGCGCACCAGCGGCTCCCCGCCCGTCAGGCGGATCTTCTCCACGCCGAGACCGATGAAGGCGCCGCAGAGCCGGTCCAGCTCCTCGAAGCTCAGGATGTCCCGCTTCGGCAGGAAGGTCATGTCCTCGGCCATGCAATAGACGCAGCGGAGGTCGCAACGATCCGTGACCGAGACGCGGAGGTAGCTGACCCGCCGGCCGAAGGGATCGATCAGGGGCTGTGGCGTTGCGATGGACATGGCTGTCTGCTGCGGGATTTGGACCCTCCCCCCCCGGGAAGCAAGCCTTTCCCTGCGCAGGGCAGGGCTGCGGATCACGCCAGCAGTGCGATCCCGCCCGCGGTCAGCAGGGCGGCGAGCGCGAAGCGCCGGTAGAAGCCGACCGGGATCACGTGGAAGAGCCGCGCACCGGCCGGCACGCAGAGCGCCATGACCGGCAGCAGAACGGCGCATTTCACCAGCACGGGCACCGTGATCAGCCCCGCGAGGAGCGGCACGATGATCGAGACCACCGCAATGGTCGCAAAGAACAGGATCAGGTTGGCGCGGTGCCGCTTCGCCTCCTCGGTCCCCGCGAGCAGATAGAGGATCACCGGCGGCCCACTCATCCCCGTCGAGCCCTTGAGCAGGCCCGAGACGGTCCCGACCGCGACATTGAGCGCCAGGGGCCGCGAGCCGTGGTAGCGCCAGCCCGACATCAGCAGCAGGCCGAAGACCAGCACGAAGCCGCCGATGAAGCGGCGCAGCAGCTCGCCATCCGCATTCAGCAGGATAATGGCGCCGATGGGCGTCGCGACCGCCGCCGCGCCGCCGATCGGCAGGATGACGCGCTTGTCGGCTTCCCGCAGCGCCGAGGGCAGCAACTGCACCGAGACCAGCAGCTCCATCAGCAGCATGATCGGCACGCCGACCCTGGGCCCCCAGAGCACCGAGAAGATCGGCGCCAGCAGGATCGCGGTGCCGAACCCGGCATAGCCCCGCATCAGCCCCGCGATCGCGGTCGCCACGATGCCGGCGGCGAGCTGCCAGGTCAGCAGCGCGCCGAACGCGTCCCCCCAGGCGCCGCTCACCCGTCCTCGTCCTCCACCAGTTCGAGCGTCACGCGGTCCGCATGGATCAGCACCTTGCCGATATTCTCGAAATTCACGGTCACGCGGTGGCCGATGACGGATTGCACCTGCCCGATGCCCCAGTCCGGGCGTTCGGGATTGCGCACGCGCTGACCGGGTTCGAGTGTGGCGGTCACGGCCTCAACCGGATGACAAGGAAAGCTGTCGTGTAATGAAAGCGGCAGGGACGCAAGAGGGGCGGCTGATGGCGGAACCGGATGGGCTGGCACTGGCGCAGGCGCTTTGCGCGCGGCTCTGCCACGACCTGGGCGGGCCGGTGAGCTCGCTGGTAACGGCGATGGAGGTCGGCGGCACCGAGGCCGAGGCGCTGGCGCGGGACTCGGTCGAGACGCTGCGCCGCCGGCTGCACCTGTTCCGACTGCTGGCCGGCGCCGCCGAGGATTTTTCGACGACGGCGCTGGAGGAGACGCTCGACGGCATGCTGGCCCATGGCCGGGTGCGGCTGGATGTGTCGCGCTGCGCATCGCGCGCCATGCCGGCCGCCATCATGCCAGCGCTGCTGGCGGCGATCCTGCTCG
>JAYRQX010000790.1:0-2962 GCA_041910415.1 Acetobacteraceae bacterium
CCCGGCCGCGCGGCGTTGGCCGCCTGGCCGGAGCGGCCCGTGCGGGTCGTCGTGCCGTTTCCGCCCGGCAGCGCCACCGACACGCTGACGCGCATCCTGTCCGAGCCGCTGTCGCGCGCGCTCGGCCAGCCCGTCGTCGTGGACAACCGCCCCGGCGCCAACGGCACGCTGGGGGTGGAGGTCGCGGCGCGCAGCCCGGCCGATGGCTATACGCTGCTGCTCATCAGCACGAGCGGCGCGGCGGTGAACCCGCACACCATGCGCCGGCTGCCCTACGACCCGATCCGCGACTTCGCGCCGATCGGCTTCATCGCGGACATGCCCTATATCCTGGCCGTGCCGCCGGGCAGCCCAGCGAATGATCTCGCCGGCTTCATCGCGCTGGCGCGCCAGCGGCCGGGGCAGCTCACCTACAGCTACGGCAATTCCGCCGCGCAGATCGCCATGAACCAGATGGCGCGCATGGCCGGCATCGAGCTCAACGGCGTGCCCTATCGCGGCGGGCCGGAAGCCCTGACCGATGTCATGGCCGGGCGCATCGACGCGACCTTCACCGACTTCGCGCAGGGCCTCAGCCAGTGGCAGGCGCAGCGCGTGAAGGTGCTCGCCGTCACCACCGCCCAGCCCTTTCCGCTCGCGCCGCAGATCCCGCCGGTCGCGACCGTCGTGCCGGGCTACGACCTGACCGTCTGGTTCGGCATGGCGGCGCCCGCCGGCACGCCGGCGCCGGTGGTGGATCGCGCGACCGAGGCGCTGCGCGCGGCACTCGCCGATCCCACGCTCATCGAACGCTTCGCCGCCCAGGGCTATGTCCCGCGCGCGATGGACCCGGCGCGTTTCGGCGCCTTCCTGCGGGCGCAGATCGACGTCTGGGGCGAGCGTGTCCGCGCCGCCGGCATCGAACCGCAATAGGACCATCACCATGAACGCCGAACCCCCGCGCAGCGGTGCCGTGCTGCCTTCCAGCCGCATCGGCGAATTCGCCGCGCGCCTCCGCTACGCCGACATCCCCGAAGCCGTGCGCGAACGCGCGCGCATCCAGATTCTCGACGGTCTTGGCGTCGGGCTCGCCGCCAATGCCTTTCCCTTCGCGAAGAAGACGATCGCCGGTCTGTGCGCCCTGGGTGGGGCAGGGGCGTGCACCGTGATCGGGCGGCGCGAGAGGCTGCCGCTGCGCGATGCGGCGATGGCCAATGCTTTCCTGATCCACGGCCTCGATTTCGACGACACGCATCTCGGCAGCATCATCCACGCGACCGCCGCCGCGCTGCCCGTCGCGCTGACCCTGGGCGAGGCGGTGGATGCGAGTGGTGAGGAATTGCTCACCGCCTACGCCGCCGGCATGGAGGTCGCGATCCGCATCGGCCTCGCGGTGAAGGGCGGCTTCCACCATGCGGGCTACCACGCGACCGGCGTCGTCTCCCACTTCAGCAGCGCCGTCGTCGCCGGCCGCCTGCTCGGTCTTTCCGCCGAGCAGATTGCGCAGGCGCAGGGCGTCACCTCCTCCACCGCCTCCGGCATCCAGGTCTTCCTGGAGGATGGCGCCTGGACCAAGCGCTTCCATCCCGGCTGGGGCGCGGTCGCCGGCATCACCGCGGCGACGCTGGTCAAGCACGGCTTCGCCGGCCCGAGGCGCCCCTATGAAGGCCGCTTCGGCCTATTCGAATCCCACCTCCAGGCCCATGCGGGGGACGCCGATATCGGCGCGCTGACGGATGGCCTCGGCGAGCGCTGGGACCTCGCCGACAGCGCCATCAAGCCCTATCCGGTCTGCCACTTCATTCATGGCGCGGCGGATTCCGCCATCACCCTGCACGCGGAGATCCCATCGGCCGAGGCGATCGATTCCATCCGCATCCTGCTGCCCGAACGCACGCTGCCGATCGTCGCCGAACCTGCGTCGGAAAAGCTGCGCCCCACCACCGAATACGGTGCGAAGTTCAGCGCGCAGTTCGTCGTCGCGACCTGCCTGCGCCTCGGCCGCTTCGGCCTGGCGGAGCTGAAGCCGGAGGCGCTGACCGATCCCGCGACGCTCGCGCTGGCCGCGCGCGCGACCTGCGAGGCCGATCCCGACAGTGCCTTCCCCACCTATTTCTCCGGCGGCGTCGAGCTGCGCCTGAAGGACGGCCGCGTGCTGCGCCGGCATGAGCGCGTCAACAGCGGCGCCGGCGAACGCCAGCTCGACATATCAGGCGCGTCGGCGAAGTTCCTGGGCGCGGCGGGCATGATCCTGGACCCCGCCGCCGCCGCCGCGGCGCGCGACGCCATCCTCGCCATCGACCGCAATCCGGCGCGCGTCACCGCCGCCGCCCTGGGAGGACGCTGAGATGATTCTCGCCCGCCGCAGCGCGCTGGCGCTGCCGCTTCTCGCCTTCGCCCGTCCGGCCTCCGCGGCCTGGCCCGAACGCCCCGTGCGGCTTGTCGTGCCCTTCCCGCCGGGCAGCGGCACGGACACGCTGGCGCGACTGCTGGCGGAGCCCTTCGGGCGCCATCTCGGCCAGCCCGTGATGATCGACAATCGGCCGGGCGGCAACGGGGTAGTCGGTGCGCAGGCCGGTGCCACGGCGGCGCCCGACGGCTACTCGCTCACCATGGTCGGCACGTCAGTCGCGGTCATCAATCCGCATACGGTGCGGCGCCTGCCCTACGATCCCGTTCGCGACTTCGCGTATATCGGCGGCATTGCGCACCAACCCTATGTGCTGGTGATCGCGCCCGACCGTCCGGAGCGCGATCTCGCCTCTTTCCTGGAAGCCGGTCGCCGCAACCCGAACGGGCTCACCTTCAGCACGGGCAATGCGGGCTCGCTGATCATGGGTCACATGATGGCGCGCGCCTCGGGCATCCGCATGACCGCCGTGCCCTATCGCGGTGGCGCGGAAGCGGCCGCGGATGTCTCGGCGGGCCGGGTGGACTGCAACTTCGCGGACTTCCACCACGCCATGGCCCAGGCCGCCGGCGG
>JAYRQX010000791.1:0-1802 GCA_041910415.1 Acetobacteraceae bacterium
CGCCAGCGCGACGGCGAGGCCTTCGGGAATGTCCTGCAGGGCGATCGCCGTGGTCAGCGGCAGGCCCACCGCCAGATCGGCGCGCGCGAAACTGGTCCCGATCGCCATGCCTTCCGGCAGGTTGTGCAGGGCGATGGCGAAGACGAACAGCCAGACGCGTCCGCAGCGTTCGTGGCCGGGTCCGCAAGGGCCGCCGTGTTCATGTTCGTGTGGCGTGAAGGCATCGAGACCGAGCATCAGCATCATGCCGAGCGCCATGCCGGCGACGACCGTCGCCGCGCCCAGCGCCTTGCTGTCGAGGATTTCCGCGCCGGCGGCGAGGCCCGGCAGCAGCAGCGAAAACGCGCTGGCGGCGAGCATCATGCCGGCGGCGAAGCCGAGCAGGCTGTCTTCCAGCATCCGCGCCATGCCGCGCAGGAACAGCGCGGGCAGCGCGCCCGCCGCCGTGGTGGCAAAACCAGCCGCGCCGCCGAGCAGCGCGTAGCGCAAGCCGTCGCCGGCATTGCCGCCGACGGCCTGGACCAGGCTCTGCGCCAGCAAGGCCGCGAGTCCCAGCAGGCCAAAGCCGAGCCCGAGGGCGGCCGTCCCATGCGCGCGGACGTGGGCGCGGAACAGTTCCGGCCAGGAGGATTCGACGGATGCGGCGCGCGAGTTCATGCCGCCAGCTTAGGTGCGCCGCGCCTCGGCGCCAAGCCAATTTTCCCTATCGGCCGCATCGGGCACGGCTATCGCCGGGCGTCGCGCGCGGCGGAAAGTCAGCCCTGGCGGGACGGCGTCCGCGGGCTCAGCCGGCCTCCTCGCCGCGCGAGAACCATTCCTCCCAGTAGTCGAGGCAGGCCTTGATCTTCGGTAGCCGGTGGCGGGTACCGGCGGTGACGGCATACAGCGTCACCGTCTGGATATCCACGCTGCCGGGCAGCACCGGCACCAGGCGGCCTTCGCGCACCAGCGGCAGGGCCACCACGCGGGCGAGGCGGCCGATGCCCAAGCCGGCCAGCACCATGCCGGCGGTGGTGTTGGTGTCGTTGCTGCGCCAGCGCCCCTTGGCCGGGTAGATGAAGCGCTTGCCGTTCTCCATGAAAGGCCACTGGTTGATCACCGTCGCCGAGGTGTTGGTCACCAGCTGGTGTCGCCGCAGGTCGTCGACGCTGGCCGGCACGCCGGCGGTGGCCAAGTATGACGGCGCGGCGTACAACGCGCGGCTGAGCGTGCCGATAGGGCGCGCCACCACGGTGTCGGGCAAGCTGACCGCCGTGCGCAGCGCGATATCGATGCGGTCGCGCACCAGGTCGGCCATGTGGTCGCCGATTTCCAGTTCGATGCACAGGCCCGGATGGCGCCGGCCGAGTCCGACCAGGCCGGGCAGCAACTGGTACTGCGCGATCACCGTGCTGGCGGCGACGCGCACGGTGCCGGCGACCTGCCCGGTGCGGGCGGCGAATTCGCCGTCCATGTCCTCCAGCGTCGTGCTCATGCGCCGCGCATAGTGGAGGAAGGTCTCGCCCTCGGCCGTTAGTGTCATGCCGTGGGTGGAGCGGCGCACCAGGCGCGCCGCGCAGGTTTTCTCCAGCCGGGCCAGCGCGCGAGAGACCTGGCTCACCGGCACGTCGCGCTCGCGCGCCACGGCGGACAGGCTGCCGAGCAGGGCGAGGCGGTCGAAGAGCAGGAAGTCGTCCAGCGTCAGGCGGTGCATGCGGCGATGGTAGTCGATAAGCCCGCGTGGCGCGCCCCCGGCCCCTTGCGCGCGGCGCAAAGCCGTTTTGCGCCGGCGCCCGTTTCGCCCGCCGCCGCGCCGCCCGACA
>JAYRQX010000792.1:0-3182 GCA_041910415.1 Acetobacteraceae bacterium
CAACGCGGCGCTGATGGCGCGCCGCAACTGGCTGAACGCCCGCCGCTACGCCGCGCTGCGTTTCCGCGGGCCGGGCACGGACCTGGTCGTGGGTCTCGCCGACAACCACGAATGGATGGGCGGCCAGTCCACCGCGATGAACGGCGTGACGGGCAACCCCAATATCCCGACCGAGGAAGTCTTCACGACGCCGCATGCCGCGAAGACGCAGGGCCATGTCAGCGCGACCAAGCCGCTCTCCTATGGCGGCACGCTGATCCGCGACATCCGCGTGCGCTTCGAGCGCGGCGTGATCACCGAGGCGACCGCGAGCACCGGCCAGGCGGTGCTGGAGCGCATGATCGGCACGGATGAGGGCGCGCGGCGGCTCGGCGAGATCGCGCTGGTGCCGGCCTCCTCCCCCATCGCGAAGAGCGGGCTGCTCTTCCTCAACACGCTCTTCGACGAGAACGCCGCGAGCCACATCGCGCTCGGGCAGGCGTACAAGAAGTGCTTCGTGGATGGCGACACCATCACCGATGCGCAGTTCGACGAACGCGGCGGCAACCGCAGCCTGATCCATGTGGACTGGATGATCGGCTCGGCCGAGATGGACGTGGACGGCATCGACGCCGCGGGCAAGGCCGAGCCGGTCATGCGCGGCGGCGAATGGGTCGGCTGACCCCGGCGGCCTCGACGCCGCGCCACGCCGACGCATAGACTGGGCTGCCGCAGACAAGCTCCGGCCGGGAGCCCAGGGTGAACGACCTCGTCAGCGCCGTCTCCACCGCCATGGCGCTCATCGCCTCCGCCGATCCGTCGGTGATCGCGATCGTCTTGCTCTCGCTGCGCGTCAGCCTGACGGCGGTGGTGCTTGCTGCCCTGGTGGGCCTGCCGCTCGGCGCCTTCCTCGCCGTCGCGCGGTTTCCGGGGCGCGGCGGCGTGGTCGTCGCGCTGAATGCGCTGATGGGCTTGCCGCCTGTTGTCGCGGGGCTGCTGATCTATCTGCTGCTGTCGCGCTCCGGGCCGTTCGGCAGCCTGGGGCTGCTCTTCACGCCGACGGCCATGATCGTCGCTCAGGCGGTGCTGATCGCGCCCATCCTGGCCGCGCTGGCGCGCCAGGTGCTGGAGGACATGTGGGAGGAATACGCCGACCAGCTCCGCTCCTTCGGCGCGGGGCCGTGGCGTGCGGTGCCGACGCTGCTGTGGGACGGGCGCTTCGCGCTGCCGACCGTGCTGCTCGCGGGCTTCGGGCGCGCGGCGGCCGAGGTGGGGGCGGTGATGGTCGTGGGCGGGAACATCGAGGGCCATACGCGCATGATGACGACGGCGATCTCGCTCGAGACCAGTGCGGGCAATCTGCCCCTGGCGCTCGCGCTTGGCCTGGTGCTGATGGCGATTGTCGTCACGGTGAACGCGCTGGCGCAGGGCATGCGCGGCGTCGCCGCGCGGCGCGCCGCCTGATGCGCGCACCCGACAGCATCCTGCCGCTGCGGGCCGAAGGCCTCGGCTTCGCCGCCGGCGCGTTGTGCATCCTGTCGGGCGTCACGCTCACCATCGACGGCGGCGCGCCCACCGTCATCATCGGGCCGAACGGTGCGGGCAAGAGCGTGCTGCTGCGACTGCTGCACGGGCTGCTGACGCCGACCGAGGGGCGCGTTGCCTGGAGCGGTGCGGCCGGCGAGGCGGCGCGGCGGCAGGCCATGGTCTTCCAGCGCCCGGTGCTGCTGCGGCGCTCCGTTCTCGCCAACACGCTCTACCCGCTGCGGCTGCGACGCGTGCCACGTCCCGCGCGCACGGCGCGGGCGCAGGATGCGCTGATGCTGGTCGGGCTCGATGCACTGGCCGATCGCCCGGCACGGCGGCTGTCGGGCGGCGAGCAGCAGCGCCTGGCGCTCGCCCGCGCCGCGGCGCTGCGGCCGGAGGTGCTGTTCCTGGACGAACCCTGCGCGAGCCTCGATCCCGCCGCGACGAAGGCCGTGGAGGAGATCGTCGGCGCGCTGTCGCTGCGCGGCACGAAGATTGTCATGACGACGCACGACCTCGGCCAGGCGCGGCGGCTCGCGGGGGACGTCGTGTTCCTGCATCGCGGCCGCGTGCTGGACCGCGCACCGGCGGAACGCTTCTTCGAAGCACCGGCATCGCCGGAGGCCGCGGCCTTCCTGCGCGGCGAACTGGTATGGTGAGTGCCGGCGCCGATGAGGAGAGAGAGCATGCACAACATCCTGCGCCGCGCCGTCCTCGCGCTGGCCCTGTTCGCACCCTTCTCGGCTGCGGCACAGCAGCCGGTGATCACCATCGCCTCGACCACCAGCACCGAGCAGTCCGGGCTGTTCGGGCATATCCTGCCGCTCTTCACGCGGGAGACGGGCATCGCGGTGCGTGTCGTCGCCCTTGGCACCGGCCAGGCGCTGGACGTCGCGCGGCGCGGCGATGCCGACCTGGTCTTCGTGCATGACCGCGCAGCCGAGGAGCGCTTCGTGGCGGAAGGCTTCGGTGGCCCGAGGCGGCACGTGATGTACAACGATTTCGTCATCGTGGGTCCCGGCGCCGATCCCGCGCATATCGCCGGGCTTCGCGACGCGGTGGAGGCGCTGCGACGCATCGCGCGCTCCCGCGCATCCTTCGTCTCCCGCGGCGACCGCAGCGGCACCCATGCGGCGGAGCTGCGGCTCTGGCAGCAGGCGGGCGTGGACCCGGGGCAGGGACGCGGGCAATGGTATCGCGAGGTCGGGCAGGGCATGGGGCCGGCGCTGAACATCGCGGCGTCGCAGGGCGCCCATGTGCTGGCGGACCGCGGCACCTGGCTGAGCTTCCGCAACCGGCAGGATCTGCGCATCCTGGTCGAAGGCGACACCCTTCTCTTCAACCAGTATGGCGTCATGCCGGTGAACCCGCAGCGCCATCCGCATGCGAAGGCGACCGAGGCGCGGCGCTTCATCGACTGGATCGTCTCGCCCGCCGGCCAGGCGGCGATCGCGGGCTACAGGATCAACGGCGAACAGCTCTTCTTCCCCAACGCAGCCCGGCCGGAACCGGCATCGTGACCGCTGCGCCTGACGAATGGCTCCGCTTCGCCGGGGGGGGTTCGCGGGGGAGAGCCGCGCGATGCATGCCGTAGCGCAGGCGCCGGCCGTCGAAGGCGCGGATGGTGCCGCGCCGGTATGATACCTGCGGCACGAGGCTTTGACTCGTGCCGAGGC
>JAYRQX010000793.1:0-2876 GCA_041910415.1 Acetobacteraceae bacterium
CAGTAGAGCCGCGAATAGCCGACCAGATCGGCATCGATGCGTTCGGCGAAATCGGCATGCGGCGCGTGCACTTCGCCCAGCATCACCGTGACCCGCTGCCCCCGCTTCGGCGCCGCCATGCCCGACACCACGTGCTGGCTGGTCAGCACGTGGCACGGGCTGACCAGCACGCCCGACCCGGAGGCAAGACGTTCGTCACGCCCCAACGACTGCACCGCGACGACGGCCGCCAGCTCGCGATTCGCCGCAGCCTGCCGGTCGACACGCAGGCGCGGGTCGCCTTGGCGCTGCACGCAGCCCGCAATGTCGATCGCACCGCCATGCAGCGCAATCATCGCAGCCCGGTCCGGCTCGAACAGCGCATCGCCGGGAAAATCCCGCCACGCGGCCATCAGCTCGCGCTGGCGTTCGACAAATGCCTCGAGTCCGCCCGCGCGATAGACCGAGAGCGCGACGCCGCTCCGCGCGAAATCCAGCGCGCTGGCACGCGTCGTCGGGTTGCGCACCTGCTCCGCCATCTCGCGCAGCGCGCCAAAATCCGGCGGACAGGTGCCGACGCTGCCGAAGGCCATCGCCATACCCGGCGCGAGCGCCAGCAGCACGGCGCCCAGCCAGCGTCGCGCGCTCGTCGCGTTGCGGGCAAGGTGAGGCGGAATCCGCACCGGAAGGGCTCCTTGGAGGGAAAGACTGCAGCCAGTGTCGCGCGCGTGCGCCGGGCAAGCAAGCGCGGTGCGAATCTGGTCGAAAATCTCGTCGACAATCGCGCCGCTACATGCGCAGGCGCTCGCGGTAGCCGGTCAGCTCGAGGTAGCCGCGCCCGGCCTCGCGCCCGTCGATCAGGGCGCGCACGGCGCCTTCCCAATACACCGCGCCGGTGCTGCGCGTGGAGTCCAGTTCCTGATCGTCGAACAGCGGCTGCAGTTCGATCGACTGCGTACCGCGCGAGCCACGGGTGCGCAGGCGCATCGCCACCGGGTAGTGCGCACCGGTGCGCGGACTGCGCCACTCCCGCAGCGCTTCGAAGCTCACGTCGCGCGGACCGAAGGTCTCGACGCTGCCATCGGCGCGACGCAGGGTGCCGCCCGCCCAGAGCGGCTTGCCGTCCGCGTCGCGCATGCGGAAAAGCATCAGCGCACCGCCGTCCGCGAGGTTGATGCCCGTCCAGTCCCAGCCGCGCGCGCCGCTCGGCATGTAGGCACTCGACCATTCGTGATCCAGCCATGCGCTGCCGCTGACCTCGACTGTCCGGCCGTCGCGCGTGACCTGCCCGCTCACCGCCAGATGCGGCAGGCTGTAGTAGTGGCTCGCGTGGTGCGCATCGGGCGCCTTCTGGCTGAAGCCGCGCACGCCGTTGAACAGCGGCGGCTGCATCGCGTCGAAATGCAGCGCATAGCCGAAATCCGTGCTGTGCACCCGGGTGGTGAAACGCTCGACACCCGGCGCCGCCTCGCGGCGCAGGAACCAGTCGTCGATGGCGACATCGAGATCGCGCGCCGATGCCTGCGCCAGGCCGAATCCGGCGCGCGCGCTGCGCTGCGCATGGCGCAGGCGCCCGAGACGCGCATCGGACAGCGCCGCATGGGCGAACAGCACCTGGTTGGCCGCGAAGCGGCTCGGGTTGGACTCCTGCACGCCTGGCCGCACGCGGAAGAAGGTCACCTGGAAGCCGAGCGCTTCCCGCGCGCCCCCCCTTTCGCCTCGAGCCAGCCGGTGACATACCACCATTCGACGCGATGGTCGGGATGCGCCGCATGGTCGCGCGGCAGTTCCACCGGCCGGTCGGCGCGCACCGCGGGGTAGTCCGCCGCCTGGCCGAGCGGTGTGCCCCACGACACGAGGCCCCACAGCGCGGCTGCCAGCAGCAGTATCGGCCGGCACGCGCCCATCACCAGTCCTCGCGCACTGCACGCACCGCGTCCACCTGCATCGCGCCACGCGCCGCGACGACGGCGGATACCGTCGCGAGCGTCACCATCGCCAGCCCGAACAGCGCGAGCGTGGCCCAAGGCATCACGACGTCCATGCTCCAGTGAAACGACTGCCGGTTGACCACATGGATCAGCACCAGGCTGATCGCCGCGCCATTCACCAGCCCGAGCAGGACGCCGAGCGCCGCCACCAGCGCACCCTCGGCACCGAGCATGCGCGCGATATCGCCGCGGGTGAAGCCGATGTGCCGCAGCATGCCGAACTCGCGCCGGCGTGCCGCGGCCATCGCCGCGAAGCCCGCGCCGATGCCGGCGATGCCGATGACGATGGCGACCGCCTCGAGCGCATAGGTCACGGCGAAGGTGCGGTCGAAGACTTCCAGCGACAGCCGCCGGATCTCGCCCGGCATGGCGATCTCGATCGCGCCCGCCGGAAATTGCCCGCGCAGCGCCTGGGCGACGCGCGCCGCCAGCGCGCCGGATTCGAGCGTGATGCCGACATCATTGACGCGCAGGTCGCCGGTCAGCTCGCGATAGCGCGCGAGGTCGATCACGACCGCGCCGTGCTGGCGCGCATAGTCGCGCCAGATGCCGGCGACCTGCGCTTCGATCTCGCGCCCGGCAAGCGGCAGGCGCACCGTTTGCCCAATCCGCCAGCGGTGCAGGTCGAGCATGGCTTCCGAAGCCAGTACCGCAGTCGCGCCCGGCGCGGCGTCGACATGCGACAGCAGGGGCAGCCCGGGCGACGTGCCGTCGGCGCGCAGCGGGCGCGCGATCAGCGCCACCGGCGGTAGCGCCGGATCGGGCAGCACGCTCTGGTGCCGCAGCAGGTCGACCTGCGCGACGCCCGGCGTGGCGCGAATCGCGGCCTGCTCCGGCGCGTCGAGAAAACCGCTCTCCCCGGCGCGCGAGGCGCGCAGGTACAGGTCGGCAGGCAGCACTTGCCCG
>JAYRQX010000794.1:0-1728 GCA_041910415.1 Acetobacteraceae bacterium
AGGCCCTCGGACAGCGACAGCGCGAGCATGTTGATGCCCTGCTCCCGGAGCAGGTCAATCACTTCGGAGAGCGTGCCCGGCCGGTTCTCCAGGAAGATGGAAATCTGTCGGCCCGGCTTCGCACTGAACAGCTTCTTCTTGCCCATGGTCGCCTCCCTTGCCGCCCGCAGCGACGGCGCGCCGCGCCTTCCGTTCAGAACCGCAGCGCCGCCCTGCGAAGCCGGTCCTCCAGCTCCGCCAGCACGCGCTCTTCGTCCCGCTGGTCCCTGGCCTCGAAGGTGGCCGAGAAGCGGAGGTACGAACCGACATCGTCCCACGGCACGGTCGAGACCGACCACTCGCGGATCAGGTACTGCGAGGCATCCTCCGCGCCGGCAAAGCGGGTGTCGCCCGCGGCGACCGGGGCCCTGGTGTAGAGGAAGAACGTGCCGCCCGGCATCTGGGCGTCGAAACCCGCCCGCCGCAGGACCGCCACGAGCCCGGCCAGGCGGCGCCGGTAGTGCTCGCGGATGCCTTCCGAAAGTCCGACGTCCGCGATGCCGGCGCAGGCGGCGAGCTGGATGGCCTTGAACTGCCCGGAATCGCAGTTGTCCTTCACCTCGGCGAAGGCCTGCACCGCGCGGGCCGCCCCGGCCACGAAGCCGAGGCGCCAGCCCGTCATATTGTAGCTCTTGCTCATCGAATGCAGCTCCAGCGCGACGTCCCGTCCGCCGGGGCGGCCCAGGATGGACAGTCGCTCGGGGCCGTAGCTCAGCGTGGCATAGGCCGCGTCCTGCACGATGAGGATGTTGTGCCGCTGCGCAAAGGCGATCAGCGCGTCGAAGAACTCCCGCGTGGGCGCGGCCCCGGTCGGGTTGTTCGGGTAGTTCACGTAGAACAGCTTGGCCCGCCGGGCGAGCGCGGGATCAATCGCCTGCAGGTCCGGGAAGAACCCGTTCTCCTTCTTCAGCGGCAGCTTCGCGACCTCGCCGCCCAGGTACTTCGCGTGCGTGGCCAGCACCGGGTAGCCGGGCACCGTCTGGAACACCACATCGCCCGGGTTCACGAAACACAGGGGCAACATCGCCAGCGCCGGCTTGGAACCGATGCTGTGGTTGATCTGCCTGTCGGGATCGAGGTCCGTGACACCGAAGAACGTCTTCAGGTAGTCGGCCGCCGCCAGCTTGAACTCGCGGATGCCGTTGTCCGCGTAGCCGCGGTTGGCCGGGTCGTCGACCGCCTTCTTGAGCGCGTTGCGGATCGCGGCGGGCGCCATCTGGTCCGGCTCGCCCACCCCGAAGTCGAGCAGCTCGACCTGCGGCCGGGCGGCGCGCGCCGCCGCCTTCGCCCGCTTGATCTTCTCGAACTTGTAGATCTCGCCGCCGGTGCCGAACGCCGCGCCGCCGATGCGCTCCGCGAACAGGGATTGAAGGTCCATAGGACCGCCCTTATATCGGCCTCCGCCTCGGTCTCGCAACCGGAATCGGGCAACGTCCCTACTTGATCGCCATCATCGAGAACACCATCACGAGCAGCGCGACGGTTTCCGCGATGCCAAGGCCCATCAGGTAGTTGCCGAAGCCCTTCCCGGTCTCCGCCTGCGCGTCCGCCGCGGCGGCGCCGATCACGCCCTGGTACCAGGCGGAGAGCCCGATCGCGATGCCGCCGAACAGGCCGACGCCGAGGTAGGCCGGGAAGCCCGCGGGGTTGGCCTCCGCGGCCTTCAGGATCGCCTTCATCAGGATCATC
>JAYRQX010000795.1:0-15460 GCA_041910415.1 Acetobacteraceae bacterium
CGGCTGGGCGGCGGTCGCGGCCGCGGAACTCTGCTGGATGTTCGGAGCGGCCGAGCCGGGATTCGTGCCGGACATCGCAGGCCCGGTCTCGGCGGCGCAGGCGCTCAGGGCGAGGCCCGAGACGAGCAGCGCGATCCTGGTGAAAGACGTCATTCTTCTACCCCTCTCCATGGTCCTCTTGGGCCATCGCAAGGGTTTTATGCGGGCATCTTACTCTTTGGCAATGGCTCTCTGTCGGCGCGGGCGGCAGGAATTCCACAGATGCGGCTCCCAGGACACAGGGGGACCGCCGCCACGATCAGCCCCGGCCAAGCCAGCGCCTGAGCCGCTTCCCCCAGGAGCGCAGACGCGCGCGAAGACCGGTCTCGAATTCCTCGACCCGCCCGACATGCTGCGGCCATCGCTGGGCCAGGCCGTCCCAGCGCCGGGCAGCCCAGAGATGCTGGTCCCGCAGCACGAAAAGACCGAAGGCGATGAACAGGAAGCCCTGGAGGAATGGCAGCACAAGCCCGAGCACGCCGAGGCCCAGAAAGCTCCAGCCCAGCGTCTTCCGGACCAGGGAGGGACGAAGGATCACCATGGCCCCGCAGGTAGGCCGGCGCCGCACCGCCCTCAAGACCATCGGCCGCGTGGCCGCCTTCACGCGGGCGTGCAACGCAACGGCCCGGGACCGATCCCCAGCCCGGAGTCCTGGCCCATGCACCCCGAGCAGCGCTTGCCCCATGCCCCACCCGGTGCCGGCACCGCTGGCCGGTGCCGACCCGGCGCGGGCCTTCATGCAGGGGCGGGAGATCTTGGCGCGGCAGGAGGGGAGCGGCGACCCGATGATCGACGCCGCTAGACGTGAATCGCGCGCCCGTCGACTGCCAGCGCCGCTTCCTTTACCGCCTCGTTCAAAGACGGGTGCGCGTGGCAGGTGCGCGCCACATCCTCGGCGCTTGCACCGAATTCCATCGCCAGCACGATCTCGGCGATCAGCGTGCCGGCATCCGGCCCGATGATGTGCGCGCCGAGCAGCCTGTCGGTCTCCTTGTCGGCCAGCAGCTTCACGAAGCCGTCCATCTCCCCCATGGCGCGCGCGCGGCCATTCGCGGTGAAGGGGAATTTGCCGACCTTGTAGGCCTGGCCACGGGCCTTCAACTGCTCTTCCGTCTCGCCCACCGCGGCCACTTCCGGCGCGGTGTACACGACACCCGGAATGGCGTTGTAGTCGATGTGGGGCTTCTGGCCCGCCAGCATCTCGGCCAGCACCACGCCCTCATCCTCGGCCTTGTGCGCCAGCATCGGGCCCGCGATCGCGTCGCCGATGGCGTAGATGCCCGGCACGGTCGTCTGGAAATGCGCGTCGGTCTTCACCCTGCCGCGCTCGTCCAGGGCGACGCCCACGGCGTCCAGGCCAAGGCCCGTCACATAGGGGCGGCGCCCGATCGCCAGCAGCACCACATCCGCGCGAATCTCTTCCGCCGCGCCGCCCGCCGCGGGCTCGACGGTCAGCGTCACGCCGGTTGCGTCCGCCTTCGCGGTCGTGACCTTGGATTTCAGCTTGAATTTCAGTCCCTGCTTCGCCAGCACGCGCTGGAACTGCTTGCGCACCTCGCCATCCATGCCGGGCAGGATGCCGTCCAGGAACTCGATCACCGTCACCTGCGCGCCCAACCGCTTCCACACGCTGCCGAGCTCAAGCCCGATCACGCCGCCGCCGATGACGACGAGGTGCTCCGGCACGCTCTCCAGCTCGAGCGCGCCGGTGGATGTCACGATCCGCGTCTCGTCCACCTCCACGCCCTTCAGCGGCGTGCTTTCGCTGCCGGTCGCGATGACGATGTGCTTCGCGAAATGGACCGTGTCGCCCACCTTCACCTGGCCCGGCGCGGGGATGCTGCCCTCGCCCTTCAGCCAGGTGACCTTGTTCTTCTTGAAGAGGAACTCGACGCCCTTCACGTTCGCGCCAACCACCTCGCCCTTGCGCGCCTGCATGCGCTGGAGGTCGAGCGTCACGCCCGACACCCCGATGCCGTGGTCCCCGAGCCCGTGCATGGCATGGGCGAACTGCTCGGAGGAGACCAGCAGCGCCTTCGACGGGATGCAGCCGATATTCAGGCAGGTGCCGCCCAGCGTCGCCCGCTTCTCCACGCAGGCCACCTTCATGCCGAGCTGCGCCGCGCGGATGGCGCAGACATAGCCGCCGGGGCCGGCGCCGATGACGATGACGTCGAAGCTTTCGGACATGGGGGAACGATCCTGAACCGGAGGCGACAGAGCGGGGGCGGACCTTTGCCCCCTCCCGCCCCCGGGATCAAGCGCGAACCCCTTTAGTTCGGGCCGTGCCTTGCCTATCCTGTGGCCCGGAGCGGCGCCGCCAGATGCGCCGCCCGACAATGGGAGGAACATCATGGCCAGCCGGGCTTTCACGGTGGGTCGCCGCAGCGCCATCGGCGCATCGCTCGGGCTGCTCGCCACCCCCGCCTTCGCGCAGGGGCGCTTTCCCGACCGCCCCGTCCGCCTCGTCGTGCCCTGGCCCGCGGGCGGCTCCGCCGACGCGCAGCTCCGCTCGATCGGCGAGATCGCGCAACGCGCGCTCGGCCAGCCCGTGGTGGTCGAGAACCGGCCCGGTGCCGGCGGCACGCTCGGGCCGCTGACCGTCGCGCAGCAGGCCCGGCCGGATGGCTACACGCTGACCCAGATGCACCTGTCGGTGCTGCGCCGCCCCTGGATGATGCGCACGCCGCAATGGGACCCGGTCGCCGACTTCACCCACATCATCGGCATGACCGGCTGGCTGTTCGGCACGGCGGTCAAGGCCGACAGCCGTTTCCGGACCTGGCAGGAGATGATCGCCTTCGCCCGCGCCAATCCGGGGCGGCTCACCTATTCCACCAGCGGCATCGGCACGACCAACCACCTGGCGATGGAAACCATCCAGGAACAGGAGCGCGTGCAGCTGACCCATGTGCCCTTCCGCGGCGCCAATGAAGGCGCGACGGCGGTGCTGTCCGGCCAGGTCGACATGATCTGCGACAGCAGCGTCTGGGCACCCTTCATCGAGGGCGGGCAGATGCGCGGCCTGGCCGTGTGGTCCGCCGAACGCGCGCCGCGCCTGCCCGACATCCCGACGCTGAAGGAACTGGGCTACGACATGGTCGTGACCTCCCCCTACGGCGTCAGCGGACCGCGCGGGATGGACGAAGGCGTCGTGCGCGTGCTGCACGATACGTTGAAGGCGGCGCTGTTCGACCCCGAGAACGTCCGGGTGCGCGCCCAGTTCGACATGCCGCTCGTCTATTACAGCACCGAGGATTATCGACGCTTCATCGCCGAGCGCGTGGACTACGAGCGCACGATGGTGCGCCGCCTTGGCCTGACACTGGACGGGTGACGATGACGCGCAGCATGCTTCCCGGTCGCCGCACGCTGCTCGCCGCAGCGGGCGCGGCGCTTGCGACGCCCGCCTTCGGCCAGGCGCGCTATCCGAACCGGCCGATCCGCTTCATCACGCCCTGGTCGCCCGGCGGCTCGCTCGACGCGCTCCAGCGCAACATGTTCGAGGTGGTGCAGCGCGACCTCGGCCAGCCCGTGCTGTCCGAGAACATGCCGGGTGCGCGCGGCACCCGCGCGGCGACGCTGCTGACGACGCAGGCACAGCCCGACGGCTACACGCTCGCGCATCATCACCTCTCCGTCATCCGCCACCCCTTCCTGACGCGCACGCGGACCTGGGACCCCGTCAACGACTTCACCTACATCATGCAATTCTCGGGGTTTCTCTTCGGGACCGCGGTGCGTCGCGACAGCCCCTACAACACCCTGGCGGATGTCTTTGAACATGCCCGCCGCGCACCGGGGCAGCTCAGCTTCTCCACGTCGGGCATCGCGACGACGAACCACATCGCCATGGAAGACCTCTGCGCGCGCGAGCGCTGCGAGATGACGCACGTCCCCTTCCGCGGCGCACAGGAAGGCGTCACTGCCCTGCTCGGCCGGCAGATCACCATGGTCGCCGACGCGCAGTCCTGGCGCCCGCAGGTCGAGAGTGGCGAGTTCAGGCTGTTGTCCGTCTGGACCCGGGACCGTGTGGGCAGCTTTCCCAACGCGCCGACGCTGCGCGATCTCGGCTACGACATGGTCGTCACCAGCCCCTATGGCGTCGCAGGCCCCAAGGGCGTGCCACCCGAATTGGTGGACACCATCCACCGCGCCTTCAAGAAGGCCTGGGAGGACGAGTCGAGCCAGGTCGTGGTGAACCGCTGGGACATGCCGCGGGAATACCTCGGCCCCGCCGACTACCTGGCCTTCGCCCGCACGCGCGCGGAATACGAACGCGAGTGGGTGGCGCGGCTGCAACTGACGATCGATTGAATGAGAGAAGGGGGAAGGAGAACCTTCCCCCTGGCCCCCATCCCTTTTTCTGTGAGGGGCGCCGGCCGGGACGGCTGGCGCCAAACTCACAAGGAAGGTTGAGGGGGGCACGGGGGGAGAAGTTCCCTTCTCCCCCCGGCGGCTCAATCCTTGAAGGGATCGAACTCGCCCGCGCCAGCCATGGCCACCGCGAAGGGCCGCAGCCGGTGCAGCACGCGCACCGTCTCGCCCTGCGCCGCCAGCACCTCCGGCAGGCGGCGATAGGCCATCGGGCTCTCATCGACGTCGCCGCCCGACAGCAGCACGCCGCGATCGCGCAGCCAGTCGCGCATCTGCTCACGCGTGAAGCGGCGATGCGCTTCCTTCCGGCTGGTCACGCGCCCGGCGCCGTGGATGGTGGAATAGAGCGCGGCGCGCGACGCCTCGCTCTCCACCCCCTCCAGGATCACGGCGTCGTCGCCCATGGACCCGCCGACGAAGCCGCGCTGGCCGGGGAAGGCCGGCGTCGCGCCCTTGCGGACGACCCACAGGTCGCGGCCGTTGTGCCGTTCCTTCCAGGCGTAGTTGTGGTGGTTGTGCACGGCATCGGTGACGGCGCCGCCGACGATCGCGCGCACGCGCTCCACCACCCATTCGCGGCCCGCATAGGCGTAGCGGCCGGCGAGTTCCATCGCGGCGATATAGCGTCGGCCGAGCTCGGACTGCTCGTCCACCACGGTCGGCGGCACATGCATGCCGTCGCGCCCGCCGGCCGCCTTCAGGTAGCGCGTGGCGGAGCTGTGCCCCAGCCCGCGCGAGCCAAAATGCACGCCGATCCAGACGAAGCCGGCCTCGTCCTCGAACAGGTCCACATAGTGGTTGCCCGAGCCCACGGTGCCGAGCTGTGCCGCCGCCTTCTGCCGGTAGTCGCGCATGTCGGAGGCATGCCAGGCCTCGTCATCGTCCAGCACCGCATGCTCGACGCGCGCCGCATTGGCGCGGCCGATGCCGAAGGAGATGGTCTGCCGGATGCCGGCGAGGATATCCGGCACGTCGTCGCGGATGCGCGCATAGGGCATGTCGAGCCGCACGGCCATGTTGCCGCAACCGATGTCGAAGCCGACGCCGGAGATGCTGACCTGGCCTTCATAGGCGATGACGCCGCCGACCGGCTGCGCGTAGCCGATATGCCCGTCCGCACAGAGCGTCGCCGCGACGGTGTTGCCGACGCGCAGGCAGTTGCGCATCTGCTCGACCGTGCCCGGGTCGTGCGATCCGAAGACGGCGAGCGGCGCGTCGCGATAGGCCTCGGGCTGCGCAGCGATGATCTCGGCCTCCCGCGCCTTCGCGTCCGCGCGCCGGGCCTGGCGCGCGGCGTCGCGGAAGGACGTCCAGGCCGGCATGGTCTTGCCCGGCTTGTCGGGGTTGGGGATGCGCGCCTCCGGGTCGAGACCGGCCGCCATGGCCAGCTCGCGCGCAGGCGCCTCCAGATGGTCTGGACGACGCATGGTGTGTACTCCTGGTTTTCGGTAGTCGGGCTGAAAGCGGCGCAACGGCGCCGCGGATGTGTCAGGCGAGAACGGTTGTCGGCCGTTCTTGCGATGATGGCTTGCCAAATCGCACATACGCCTTCCGGCCCGGATCCTTCGATCCGGTCGGTGCGCAGGCGACGGTGCGGAGCACGGTTGGCAGCACGGGTGACACACGAAACATGACGGGGAATTCCGTCACGGGCGCGGCTGATACGCCGATCGCCGCGCGCGGCGCAAGCGGAAAATGCGCGGGGTCAGCCGAGCTCCGCGACGGTCGGCAGCGGCGGCACGCCCTCGCCCTCCACACGTGTCGCCGCGCGCACGGCGCGCAGCACGGCGGCGGCCATGACCTCGGCCGCCATGACGGCAAGCGTCATCATGTTCCCCGGCAGCCCGCTGCGGCCGGTCGCCAGCGCGAAGATCGTGTCGCCATCCCAGGGCGTATGCACGGGGTTGATCGTGCGCGCAAAGCCGTCATGCGCGATCTGCGCGAGTTTCCTGCACTGCGCCTTCGTCAGCTTCGCATCCGTCGCGATGGCACCGATGGTCGTCGCCATGCCGGGCTGCAGCATGACGGGCAGCGTGCCGCGCATGATGGTCGCCGCCGTGCCGATCCTGCGCGTGCCGTCCGCTGCGTCCCGAGCGCCGGCGAGGATCGCGCCCGTGGCGGGATCCACAACGTCCCCCACCGCGTTCACCGCAACGATGACAACGAGGGTCACGCCGCCGATGCGGGCCGAAGCCGTGCCGATTCCGCCCTTCATGCCGCGTTCCGGCCCGAACAGCTTGCCCACCGTCGTACCGGTTCCGGCACCGACGGACCCTTCCGCAGGCGGCGCGTCGCTCGCCGCACGGCAGGCCGCGTAGCCGGCATCGGCGCCCGGGCGGATGCGCCAGTCGCCCATGCCGAGGTCGAACAGGATCGCGCCTGGCACGATGGGCACGCGCGCCGGACCCACGGGAATGCCGATGCCCTTCTCCTCAAGGTAGAGCATCACGCCCGTCGCGGCTTCCAGCCCGAAGGAGGAACCGCCGGAGAGGATCAGGCCGTGGATCTCCTCGACGCGGTTCGAGGGATCGAGCAGGTCCGTCTCGCGCGTCCCCGGCGCGGCGCCGCGCACATCGACGCCTGCGACCGCGCCGCCTTCGGCCAGGATGACGGTGCAGCCCGTGGGGCGGCGCGTGTCGGTGAAGTGGCCGACCTTCAGACCCGCCACATCCGTGATGGCACCCTTGCCTGCAATCATGGCGAAGCTCCCGGCCAGAGCGCCAGCGCCGAGGTGAGGACGAGCAACCCCGCCAGCGCGACGTTGACGATGCGCGAGGCACGCGGGTCGCGCAACAGACCCGCGAGCGCGCTGCCCGCCAGCGCCCAGACGACGTGGATCAACACGATCATGCCGGTGAGTACGGCCGTCTTCGCCACGGCATCGGCGACGGGCGGCAGCCCTCCGAGCGTCGCGCCCGCGAAGACCGCACCGATCGCGACATAGGCTTTCGGATTCGCGACAGCGAGCAGCAGGCCGCCGCCGAAGGCAGGGCGCGGCGCCTCGGCATGCGGTGCCGAGAGCGGTGGGGCACGGGCGATGCGGAAGGCAAGGTAGACGATATAGACCGCCGAGGCCGCCGTCAGCACCGGCGCCAGGTTCGGGATCGCCAGCAGCAGCGCGAAGACGCCGGTCGCGACAGCGAGAAGCACGAGCGTCGTGCCGGCGATCAGGCCGAGGATATAGGGCATGGCGCGGCGCAGCCCGAAGGCGGCGCCGACCGCGGTGACGCTGATCGTGGACGGGCCCGGGCTCCCCATGAGCGCCGCCGAGGTCAGCAGCAGCGCCCAGAGGCCCGTCATCGCAGGATCAGATGTCCAGCATCAGCCGGCGTGGATCCTCGATGCTCTCCTTCACGCGGACGAGGAAGCTGACGGCTTCCTTCCCGTCCACGATCCGGTGGTCGTAGCTGAGCGCGATATACATCATCGGCCGGATCTCGATCTTGCCGCCGACCACCATCGGGCGGTCCTGGATCTTGTGCATGCCGAGGATGCCCGATTGCGGCGGGTTCAGGATCGGCGTGCTCATCAGGCTGCCATAGATGCCGCCATTGGTGATGGTGAAGCTGCCGCCTGCGAGTTCATCGAGCTTCAACTGCCCGTCGCGCGCCTTCCTGCCGAAGGTGCCGATGCGCTTCTCGATCTCCGCGAAGCCCAGCGTATCCGCATGCTTCAGCACCGGCACGACCAGGCCCGACGGTCCACCGACCGCGATGCCCATGTGAACAAAATTCTTGTAGACGACGTCGTCGCCGTCGATCTCGGCGTTGACGGCCGGGAATTCCTTCAGCGCGGCCACGCAGGCCTTCACGAAGAAGGACATGAAGCCGAGCCGCACGCCGTGTTTCTTCTCGAAGACGTCGCGGTATTCGGTGCGGAGCGCCATGGCGGCACCCATGTCCACCTCGTTGAAGGTGGTGAGCATCGCCGCCGTGTTCTGCGCTTCCTTGAGCCGCCGCGCGATGGTGAGACGCAGCCGCGTCATCTTCACGCGCTCCTCGCCCTCCTCCACCGCGCGCGCGGCCTTGGGCGCCGCCGTGGCGGCCGCCGGCGCGGCAGCGGGCCGCTGCAGGAAGGAGAGCACGTCGCCCTTGGTGATGCGCCCGTCCTTGCCCGTGCCCGCGCCAATGGCAGCCGCATCCACGCCCTGCTCGGCCATCATCTTGGCGGCCGCCGGGAGGGGCGCGTGCTCGCCCGGGCGCGCGACCGGCCCGGTCACGGCTCGCGGCGTCTCGACATGCGGCTCGGCGGGCTTCGATGCGGCAGGCGCGGGGACCGGTGCATGCGGCTTCGCCGCGCCGCTGCCGGCACCCAGAACGCCCAGTACCGCACCAGGCGTCACTTCCGTGCCCTCGGCCGCGGCGATGCTCACGATCACGCCGGCGGAAGGCGCGTTGACCTCGACCGTGACCTTGTCGGTCTCAAGCTCCACCACCGGCTCGTCGGCCGCGACGGCTTCGCCCGCCTTCTTCAGCCACCGCGCCACGGTCGCGCTGGAGACGCTCTCGCCCAGGGTGGGCACCAGGATATCGGTCATTCTCGTCCTGCCTTGTCTCGCCGCGCCACGCGGGCGGCGGCGGCACTTCCTTCATGTCGGGCGGCACCGCCGCCCGTGTTCCATTGCGGCGCGCGCGGCCGCATCAAAGCGTGAGCGCGGCGCGCACCAGCGCGTCCTGCTGCGCCTGATGCATCTTCGCCAAACCGGTCGCCGGGCTCGCCGCTTCCTCGCGGCCCACGAATTCGGGCCGCCGTGCCTTGCCGCCGATCTCCTTCAGAACCTTCTCGATACGCCGGTCCATGAAGGTCCAGGCGCCCATGTTCTCGGGCTCCTCCTGGCACCACACGATCTCGGCGTTCCGGAACGGGGCGAGCGCACGCGTGAGGCTGGTCCTGGGGAAGGGGTGCATCTGCTCGACGCGCACGATGGCGATGTCCCTGATGCCCTTGTCGCGGCGTTCCTGCAGCAGGTCGTAGTAGACCTTGCCGGTGCAAAGCACGACGCGCTTGACCTGATCCTCCGGCGCGATCGCATCCACCTCCGGGATCACGTACTGGAAGCCGCTGCCCGGGCCGAACTCCGCCAGGCTGCTGACGGCGAGCTTGTGCCGCAGCAGCGACTTCGGCGTCATCAGCACCAGCGGCTTGCGATAATTCGCCTTCAACTGCCGACGCAGCGCGTGGAAGTAGTTGGCGGGGGTCGTGAAGTTGCAGACGCGCATGTTGCGCTCGGCACAGAGCTGCAGATACCGCTCCGGCCGCGCCGAGGAATGTTCGGGTCCCTGCCCCTCATAGCCATGCGGCAGCAGCATCACGAGCCCGCTCATGCGCAGCCATTTCGTCTCCGCGCTGGCGATGAACTGGTCGATGATGACTTGCGCGCCGTTGGCGAAATCGCCGAACTGGCCTTCCCACATCGTCAGCGTGTGCGGGTCGGCGAGCGAATAGCCGTATTCGAAGCCCAGCACGCCGAATTCCGACAGCAGCGAGTTGAAGGCCTCGAACCGCGCCTGGCCGTCGCGGATGTTGTTCAGCGGCACGTATTCGGCCTGGTTCCGCTGGTCGATCAGATAGGCGTGGCGGTGGCTGAAGGTGCCGCGCTGCACATCCTCGCCCGACAGCCGCACGCGATGGCCTTCCAGCAGCAGGGAGCCGAAGGCGAGCGCCTCGCCGGTCGCCCAGTCGATGCCTTCCCCGGTGTCGATCGCCTGCTTCTTGGCTTCCAGCTGGCGCAGGATCTTCTGGTTCGCGGTGAAGTCGCTGGGCACGCGCACCAGCGCATCGCCGATCTCGCGCAGCGCCTCGAGCGGCACGGCGGTCGGGTGCAGCTGCTCGACCTCGGCCTCGCCGACCGGCTTGATGCTGGACCAGTGGCCTTCCAGCCAGTCGGCCTTGTTGGGCTTGAAGGTCTGCGCGCCCTGGAAGGCGGCTTCCAGCTGCTCGTTGAAGGCGTCGAGGATCGCCTTCGACTCCCCGGCCGGCACCGAGCCCTCGGCCGCCAGGCGCTCCGCATAGAGCGTGCGCGTCGTGCGCATGTCCTTGATGCGGTTGTACATGATCGGCTGGGTGAAGGCCGGCTCGTCGCCCTCGTTGTGGCCGTGGCGGCGGTAGCAGACGATGTCCAGGACGATGTCGGTCGCGAATTTCATGCGGAACTCGGCGACCATGCGCGCGGCGAAGACGACCGCTTCCGGATCGTCGCCGTTCACGTGCAGGATCGGCGCCTGCACGCCCTTGGCGATGTCGGTGCAGTAGAGGCCCGAGAAGGCGTGCACGGGCACGGTGGTGAAGCCGATCTGGTTGTTGGTCACGATATGGATCGTGCCGCCCGTGCGGTAGCCGATGAGCTGGCTCATCGCCATGGTCTCGTAGACGACGCCCTGGCCCGCGAAGGCCGCGTCGCCATGCAGCAGGATGCCCATGGCCGAACGCCGGCCCTTGGTGTCGCCCGCCATGTCCTGCCGCGCCCGGATCTTGCCGACGACGACGGGATCGACGGCTTCGAGATGCGACGGGTTCGGCTGCAGCGACAAGTGCACCTTCTGCCCGGCGATCTCGATGTCGGTCGAGGTGCCCAGATGGTACTTCACGTCGCCCGAGCCCTGCACGTCATCGGGGTTGGCGCCGACGCCCTTGAACTCCGAGAAGACCTGCAGGAAGGGCTTCCTCACGACGTTGACCAGGACGTTGAGCCGCCCGCGATGGGCCATGCCGATGGCGATCTCGTTCACGCCGGCCTTGGCCGCGGTCTCGATCACCTCTTCCACCGCGGGGATGGTGCTCTCGCCGCCTTCCAGGCCGAAGCGCTTGGTCGAGACGTATTTCCGCGCGCAGAAGGCCTCGAAGCCCTCGGCCTCCGTCAGCTCGCGCAGGATGCGGCGCTTGTCGTCCGGGTTGAAGGCGGTCAGCCAGGGCGCGCCTTCGATCCGGCGCTGGATCCAGGATTTCTGATCGGGGTCCTGGATGTGCATGAACTCGACGCCGATCGAGCCGCAGTACGAGGCGCGGCAGATGGCCAGGATTTCGCGGAGCGTGGCGCTTTCCTTGCCGAGCACGAAGTCGAGGAAGATCGGCCGGTCGTAATCGGCTTCCGTGAAGCCGTAGGTCTTGGGATCGAGTTCCGGATGCGGTGCCGGATGCACCAGCCCGAGCGGGTCGAGCTGCGCTTCGAGATGGCCACGCACGCGGTAGCTGCGGATCAGCATCAGCGCGCGGATCGAATCGAGCACCGCGCGGCGCGTCGCCTCCGGGTCCGCCGCCGCGGCGCCCTTTCCGGCGGCGGGCTTCTTCGGCGCCTCGGGCTCCGGCCCGAAGCTGCCGCGCATGCGGGGCGCCCAGGAGGCGCCGACGGCGTCCGTCAGTACCGCCCGCGCCTCGTCGTTCAGGGCGGCGAAGAGTTCCGCGAAGGAAGGATCGACGCTGCCGGGGTTCTCCACCCAGCGGGCGTAGAGGTCGGCGAGATAGGCGGCATTCGCCCCCGTCATCGCACTGGCGAGGATGTCCACTCCGGCCATGCTGCTAGCTCCTCGGTGCCGGCGCTCCGTCCGGCGCAAATTTCGGCGCCCGCTGCCCGGCTGGGCGGGGGCGCCGTTCAGATGGGACCGCGCGGGCGGTTACCACAGGGCCAATGGCGATTTCAGGGCGCAGACCGGACATGGACCGCGCCCCCGTGCTCTCAGCGCGCCAGGGCGCGCACCATGGTCGAGCCCAGCGAGGCCGGGCTGTCCGCCACATGGATGCCGGCGGCCTGCATCGCCTCGATCTTGGCGGCGGCCGTGTCCTTGCCGCCGGAGATGACGGCGCCGGCATGGCCCATGCGGCGCCCCGGGGGGGCCGTGGCGCCGGCGATGAAACCGACGACCGGCTTGTTGGGCTTGCCCGGGCCGAAATTCTCGGCCTTCAGGAAATCCGCCGCATTGGCTTCCGACTGTCCGCCGATCTCGCCGATCATGACGATCGACTTCGTCTCGGCATCGGCCAGGAAGAGCGCCAGCACGTCGATGAAATCCATGCCCTTCACCGGGTCGCCGCCGATGCCGACGCAGGTGGACTGGCCGAGGCCGGCCGCGGTCGTCTGCGCCACCGCCTCATAGGTCAGCGTGCCGGAGCGGGAGACGATGCCGACCGAGCCGCGCCGGTGGATATGCCCGGGCATGATGCCGATCTTGCAGGCCGCGGGGGTGATGATGCCCGGGCAGTTCGGCCCGATCAGCGTGGAGCGCGAACCGTCCAGCGCCCGCTTCACCTTGATCATGTCGAGGACGGGAATGCCCTCGGTGATGCAGACGATGAGCGGGACCTCGGCGTCGATCGCCTCCAGGATCGCGTCCGCCGCGAAGGCCGCGGGGACGTAGATGACGGAGGCATCGGCGCCGGTCGCGTCGCGGCATTCGGCGACCGTGTTGAAGACCGGAAGGTTCAGCTCCGGATGCATCATGCC
This sequence comes from Acetobacteraceae bacterium, assembly GCA_041910415.1. GTDB lineage: Bacteria > Pseudomonadota > Alphaproteobacteria > Acetobacterales > Acetobacteraceae > JAYRQX01. The sequence continues at coordinate 12,854 of JAYRQX010000795.1, forward strand.
GCCCTTCCCGGGCGTCGTGCCGCCGACATAGTTCGACCCGTAGGCGATGCCCTGGGAGGCATGGAAGGTGCCCTGGGCGCCGGTGAAGCCCTGGGTCATGACTTTCGTGCGCTCGTTGACGAGAACGGCCATGGCTCAGGCTCCCTTCGTCGCGCCGGAGGCGCGCGGATCTTTCACCGCCGCGACGGCCTTCTGCGCGGCATCCGCCAGGTTCTCGGCGGCGATGATCGCCAGGCCGCTCTCCGCCAGGATCTTCTTGCCGAGTTCGACATTGGTGCCTTCGAGCCGCACGACGAGCGGCACCTTCAGCGACAATTTCTTGGTCGCGGCGACGATGCCTTCCGCGATCATGTCGCACTTGGCGATGCCACCAAAAATATTGACCAGGATCGCCTTCACATTGGCGTCCGAGGTGATGATGCGGAACGCCTCGGTCACGCGCGCCGCGTTCGCCGTGCCGCCCACGTCGAGGAAGTTCGCGGGGCTGCTGCCGTAGAGCTTGATGATGTCCATCGTCGCCATGGCGAGGCCCGCGCCGTTCACCATGCAGCCGATCTCGCCGTCGAGCGCGACATAGTTCAGGTCGTGCCTGATCGCGTCGAGTTCCTTCGGGTCCATCTCGCTGTCGTCGCGCAGCGCCTCGAGGTCCTTGTGACGATAGAGCGCGTTGTCGTCGAAGGTCACCTTCGCATCCAGCGCGATGACATCGCCGGCCTTGCTGACGACCAGCGGGTTGATCTCGACGATCGCGCAGTCGAGTTCCACGAAGGCGCGATACATCGCCAGCACGAATTTCGTGAAGGACCCCACCTGCTTGTCCTGCAGCCCCAGCCCGAAGGCGAGCTTGCGCGCATGGAAGCCGGAGATGCCGGAGGCCGGATCGACCGTGACCTTCAGGATCTTCTCGGGGTGGTTCGCCGCGACCTCCTCGATCTCCATGCCGCCTTCGGAGGAGGCCATGACCATCACGCGGCCCGAAGCCCGATCGACCAGCAGGCTCAGATAGATCTCGCGGGCGATGTCGCAGCCCGCTTCCACATAGACGTGGTTCACCACCTTGCCGGCGGGACCGGTCTGCTTGGTGACCAGGGTGTGGCCGATCATCGCGGCGGCGGCGGCCTTGGCGTCCGCGACCGACTTCACCACGCGCACGCCGCCCTTGCCGTTGGGGTCGTCCTTGAAGCGGCCGGCGCCGCGGCCGCCCGCATGGATCTGCGACTTCACGACATAGACAGGGCCGGGCAGCTTGCGCGCCGCGGCCTCCGCTTCCTCGGCCGTGAAGGCGACATGTCCGTCGAGCACGGCCACGCCGTAGCGGCGCAGCAGCTCCTTCGCCTGGTATTCGTGGATGTTCATGGCCTCATCCTGCTCAAGAGCCGCTGCGTGACCTGTCTGGACGTTTCTTCTTGTTCTTGTGTACCGGCGCCGATCAGACGCCGAGCTTCTTGAAGTCCTCGATCAGCTTCTTCACGGCGTCGCAGGACTTGTCGAAGGCGGCCTTCTCCGCGGCGGTGAACTGCACCTCGAGGATGCGCTCGGCGCCGTTGGCCCCGATCACCACGGGAACGCCCACGTAGAAATCCTTCTGGCCGTATTCGCCGTTCAGCAGCACGGCGCAGGGCAGAACGCGCTTCTTGTCGAGCAGGTAGCTCTCCGCCATCGCGATGGCGGACGCCGCCGGCGCGTAGAAGGCCGAGCCGCGCTCGAGCAGCTTGACGATCTCGCCGCCGCCATTGGCGGTGCGGGTCACGATCGCGTCGATCTTCTCCTGCGTCGTCCAGCCCATCTTGATGAGATCGGGCACCGGCACGCCGGCCACCGTGGAGTAGCGGGTCAGCGGCACCATCGTGTCACCATGGCCGCCGAGCACGAAGGCGGTCACGTCCTCGACGCTCACGCCGAACTCCTGCGCGAGGAAGAGGCGGAAGCGCGCGCTGTCCAGCACGCCGGCCATGCCGACGACCTTGTTCGCGGGCAGGCCCGACTTCTGCTGCAGCACCCACACCATGACGTCGAGCGGGTTGGTGATGCAGATGACGAAGGCATTGGGGCAGTAGGTCTTGATGCCCTCGGCCACCTGGCCGATGACGCCGGCATTCTTGGTCAGCAGGTCGTCGCGGGTCATGCCCGGCATGCGCGGGAAGCCGGCGGTGACGATCACCACATCCGCGCCCGCGATGGCGCTGTAATCGCCCGCGCCCACCATGTGGCTGTCGAAGCCATCGACCGGGCCGGACTGCATGATGTCCAGCGCCTTGCCCGCGGCCACGCCCGGGAAGACGTCGAAGAGCACGACGTCGCCGAGTTCCTTGAGACCGATCAGATGAGCGAGGGTGCCGCCGATGTTACCTGCGCCGACGAGGGCGATCTTCTTCCGGGCCATGGGATTTCCTTAGGGGACGGGCTTGAAAAGCGGCGGCTCAATAGCCCTTCCCCCCCGGAACGACAAGCGCGGGTGCGGCGATTGACAACCGCTTCACACCCGCGCGGGCCCTCAGATCGGCATGCAGCGGACCACGTTGGTGTGCCCGGTCGCGAGCGTCGCCATGGTCCCTTCCGGGCAGTCGGAGGTCTGGACATGGGCCGCCGGCGCAAGCCCCGCCTGCC
>JAYRQX010000796.1:0-4554 GCA_041910415.1 Acetobacteraceae bacterium
CGCGCCGATCATCGCGCGCCTCGCCCAGGCATTCGGGAACGCGGTCCGCGCGCCGGAGCTCGCGGACCGCCTGGCCGCCATGGGCTTCGTGCCGAATGGCGGCGGCCCCGCCGCCTACGCCGCCGCCATCGCCAGCGAGACCGAGCGCTTCACACGCATCATCCGCGCCGCCAATATCAGACCGGATTGACCATCTGCATGCCAGCCTGGGTTGCTGCCCTTTCCGCCACGCTGCTGATGCAGTCGGTCGCATCCTTCCTGACGCAAAGCCTGCCCGTGCTGGCGCCGCTGATCACGGAAAGCGCCGGACTGTCACCGGAGAGCATCGGCAATCTCTCCTCGCTCACGGCCTTCGGCACGGTCGCCTTCCTTCTGCTGGGCGGGCCGTTCCTCGCGCGGCTCGGCCCGGTGCGGATGCTCCAGGCAGGCGCGCTGCTGGGCGGGCTCGCCATGATCCTCGCCGGGTTCGGCACGCTGCCGGCGCTGGTCGTGGCCTCCTTCGTGCTCGGCGTCGGCTACGGCCCCTCGCCGCCCGCGGGCAGCCGCATCCTGGCGGCAACGGCGCCCAAGGGACACCGCACCCTGATCTTCTCGGTCAAGCAGGCGGGTGCGCCACTCGGGGGCGCGATGGCCGGGCTGATCTCCGCCTCGGTCGCGACCTATGCGGGATGGCCGGCCGCGCTGGGCGTCGCCGTCGGCGTCGCCCTCGTCTCGGCCGCCATCATCCAGCCGCTGCGCGAGACCCTGGACGCCGAGCGCGATCCCCGGCGCGCCACCAGCCTCGGCGCCGTGCTGTCGCCGGCGACGCTCGCCTCCCCCATCGCGGCGCTGCGCGCGGACCCGCTGCTGCCGCCACTCACCGTGCTGTCGCTCTCCTTCGCCTTGGTGCAGGGCTGCCTCTTAACCTTCACCGTCACCTGGCTGGTCGAGACGCGGCATTTTTCTCTCGTGCAGGCCGGCACGGCCTTCGCGGCCATGCAGTCGGCAGGCGTCGTCGCGCGCATCTTCCTGGGATGGCTCGCCGACCGCACCGGCACGGCGACACGCAACTTGCTGGTCCAGGCCTTCGTCGCCTCGGCCACCGTGCTGGCGCTGGCGCTGCTGCCGGTGGAATCGAGCGCGGCCATGATCACGCTGCTCTGCGCGGCCTCCGGCTTTCTCGCCGCGTCCTGGAACGGCATCTCCATGGCCGAGGTCGCGCGCGTCTCGCCCCCCGACCGCGTGGGCGACGTGACGGCCGGCACGACGCTCTTCATCTTCCTCGGCTACACGATCGGGCCGAGCGTGTTTGCCGCGCTGGTGACGATCAGCGGCGGCTGGACGCTGCCGATGGTGGTGACGGCGGTGCAGCTCGCGGTGATCGCGGCCCTGGTCAGCCTGGCGCGGATGCGCGCCGCGTAGCCTCGATCGCCTTCAGCCGCGCCATCACGTCGCGATGCGCGGGCGCGTCCAGGCCGCGCTTCCGTGCCTCGGCCACCAGCGCGCCGTTCAGATGGTCCACTTCCGTCACGCGCCCGCGCGCGAGGTCCTGCGCCATGCCGCTGGTGGCCCCCGGCAGGATCGCCTCGCCGAAGCGGATCAGCCCGGCCTCCACCGCCGCCAGCGCATCGGCGTCGCCGGATGCGGCCTGGTGCCAGGTCTCGCCCGGCATGCCGCAGATCGCATCCACCGTGGCGCCCGCTTCCGCCGCGATCCGCACGCCTTCCAGGGCCAATGCCGTCAGCTGTGGCCGCAACGCATCGTCGAGAAAAATCGGCCGCTGGAAACCGCCGGTCACCGCGGCGAGCGGCGAGGTCATGGAATTGAACACCAGCTTCGTCCATCGCGCCCGCGGCAGATCCTCGACGATCTCGACGGCGTCGATCCGCGCCAGCAGTGCCGCCATGTCACGCACACGCGGCGTGGACGGCCCCGCCACCTCGCCGATACGGAACACGGCCGGCTTGCCCCCCGGATTGCGCGCGCGATGCCGCTGCACCAGCCCCGGCGCGGCGAGATGCCCGAAGAAGCCGAAGACGATGCAGCCCATCACGCGATCGGCGCCGACGCGCCGCGCGATCTCGGCATCCACCAGCCCGTTCAACGTCGCGAGATACGGCCCGCGATAGCCCGCCTCCTCCTCAAGCGCGCGCAAGAGATCAAACGTCTCCGGCAGCTTGCAGCAGAGGATGGCGAGGTCGAACTCCCGCCCGCGCAATTCCGCCGCCGACGCCGCCACCGGAAACCGCGCGGTGAAATCGCCCGTGGGCTCCTCGATCCGCATCCCCTCCGCGGCGATCGCCGCGCGATTCGCCGCCCAGCCGTCGAGCGCGGTCACGCTCTTCCCCAGCCGGCGAAGATGGGCGGCCAGATAGCCGCCCACCGCCCCGCATCCCGCGACGAGGATGTTCATTCCGATGCCGCAGACCAGGCTTCCGCGATCTCCGTCCCACGCGCGAACCACACACCCGGAAAGGTCTGCATCCAGGCGATGAACTGGCGCAGCAGCGCAATGCGGCTCGGCCGCCCGATCACCTGCGGGTGGCAGACGAGATCAAAAAAGCCGCCCCAGCGATAGATCTCCGCGAACTCGTCCTGCCAGATCTTCAGGATGTGCTCGTTCGGGAAGATCGGGCGCGGGTTCTTGATCGAGAACAGCGCATAGACCGCGTCGTCCAGGCTCCAATGCCAGGGCAGTTCGATCGGCCCCTTGCTGCCGTCCTGCATGGCGTGGCGGTACGGGTTCACATCCGCCATCAGCGAGCTGTCATAGGTGAAGTGGTGCTTCTGCAGCAGCCGGATCAGGTTGTCGCTCGTCTCGCCGGCAGGGGACCGGTAGCCCTTCGGCACCACGCCCACCATGCGCTTCAGCGAATCGAGGCCCTTCTCCATCTCCTCGACTTCCTGTTCGGGAAAATCAGGATCGATCCATTTGTGGCTGTAGGAATGGTGCCCGACCTCATGCCCGCCCTTCAGGATCGCCTCGACGCGGTCGGTGTGGTTCTCCGCGGTCCAGCCGGGCACGAAGAAGGTCGCGGGCACCTCCGCCTCGCGCAGCGTCTCCAGGATCATCGGCACGCCGACGCGCGCGCCGTAGGTGCCCTGGCTCAGCGTGCCCGGCTTCTTCGCATTCGACGGATCGCGCGAGAGCCACAGCGTCTCGGCGTCGAAGTCGAAGGACAGCATCACGGCGACCCTCGCGCCATCAGGCCATTTCACGCGCATGTCGATCATCGGTCTCGGTCTCCTATACAGCCCAATTCGGCTGACGCTTTTCCTTGAAGGCGGCGATGCCCTCGGCGGCTTCGGGGCCGGCGGCACCGCGCGCAAAGGCCTGCGCGCCGGCGTCGGCATAGCCGTCCGGCGCCACGGGACCGAGTGCCGCGAGCAGCGCCTTCGTCTCCGCCAGCGCCATCGGCGCGGCCTGGAGAATGGCCGCCACGCTCGCCGCGACCTTGGCGTCCAGCGCGGCGGTGTCGGCCACGACCTCATGCACCAGGCCGATGCGCGCGGCGGTCGGCGCGTCGATCACATTCGCTTCCAGCACCATGCGCGTGGCCACGCTGCGGCCCATGCGGCGGACCATCCAGGGCAGGATCTGCGCGGCGACCAGGCCACGCCGCACCTCCGGCGCCGCGAAGCGTGCATCGGCAGTGGCGAAGGCGATATCCGCCGCGCACAGCCATCCCAGGCCCCCCGCATGGGCCGAGCCCTGCACCGCCGCGATCACCGCCTGCGGCAGCGCGGAGAGTCGCTGGAAGCGCACGCCGATCAGCCGGTTCCGTTCCAGCCCCGCCGCGATGCGCTCCTCCAGCGACTGCTGCGATCCGACTTCCGTCAGATCGAGCCCCGCGCAGAAATGCCCGCCGGCGCCGGAAAAGATCACCACGCGCGCGCTGCGGTCGCCTTCCAGCATGTCGAGCACGCCGTCCAGCGCCGTCATCATCGCGCCGTTCATCGCGTTGCGCCGCGCGGGCCGGTTCAGCGTCACACGCACCACCGGCCCTTCGCGCGCCATCAGGACGGGTGATTCAGTCTCGGACATGTCGAAAGCTCCTTCGCCGGCGATGACACGAGCGACGCGGGACAGTGTCAAGCCGCGACGACCGCGCTAGGAAGGCGCCGTCATCGCGGAGGAGACCATCATGGCGGCACCGGTTGCACTGGGCATCTTGGGGTTCGGCATCATGGGCGAGCGCCTGCTGCGCGCCGCGCTGGATGCACCCCCAGCCGTGATCCGGCTCGCCGGCGTGTGGGATCCCTCCCCCGCCGCGATCGCGCGCCTGCGCGGCATCGCCCCGGATGTGCCCGTGCTGGCCTCCGCGGATGCGGCGGTCGCGGCGTCCGACTGCCTCTACATCGCCTCCCCGCCCGCTTATCACCTGGACCATGCGCGCCGCGCCTTCGCGTCAGGCAAGGCCGCCTTCCTGGAAAAGCCGCTTGGCATCTCGCGCGAGGATTCCCGCGTCTTCGTCGCGGAAGCGGAACGCAGCGGCGCACGCGGGGCGGTGAACTTCCCGATGGCCTCCTCCCCCGCCGTCGCGCAGCTTTCGGCCTGGCGGGAGCAGGGCGCCG
>JAYRQX010000797.1:0-11759 GCA_041910415.1 Acetobacteraceae bacterium
AGCAGACGACGCGGCACCCTCGCCGGGCGCACGGCCATGGCGAGCAGTCCGGCGCCAAGCAGCACCAGGCCACCAAGGCCCAGATAGTGGCTGCCCAGGCTGTCCCACTGTCCCGTATCGGGCAGGTCCGGCAGGATCGCGGACCAGTCGTCAGGATCGACGAAGCCGGCCAGGTCGAAGCTCCAGCTCCCGTAATGCCCGGACTCGCTGCCCACGCCCGATCCGTGGCCGCCCCGCAGCAGGAAGAAGCCGCCCGCCCACAGCGCAGTGCCTACAGTCGCGACCACCGCAGCAGCTTCGAGGAGCGCGCCGCGCCCGCTGCCGAGGCGATCGATCCAGCCGCGCCGGATCCAGTCGGCGGCCCAGAGCGCGCCGGCCATGACCAGCAGGTAGGAATGGATCAGCGCCGTGGCGGCAAGCAATCCTGCCCAGGCCATCCCGCGACGCGCGCCGCCCGGCGCGATGGCGAGCGCAAGCGCCAGCAGCAGCGTCCACTGACCCGCCAACGAAAAATGGCCGGTCATGCGGTGCATCAGCATGGGTTGCAGTGCGAGCAGTCCGGCACCGGCGACGCGCGCCAGCGGATCCGCGGTCACAAGGCCAATCAGCCGCCATGCCGCCAGGCCCTGCAGCACGCCACAGGCGAACAGCCAGGGCCCGAGATATTGTCGCACCTCTACCAGACCGCGCACCGCCTTCAGCGGCAGCGCGATCAGCGGAAGGGAGTCCGTGAAGTAGATCGCCGTGCCGAGCTCCATGCCATAGGCCGTACTGGCGCCGGGCGGCAGCGCCCAGGGAGCCTGGCGGAAGGCTGTCCAGCCGAGCCAGGACTGGATGGGATCAACGCCGAGTTCGGCCCAGATCCAGCCTTCGTTGCGGGGATCCAGCGGTCCGACGCCGAACAGGGCCAGGGGGACCAGGGCACCCAGGAGTCCAGCGGCCGTGCAGCCAGCCCATGCTCGTCCCAACCCGCCCTCGCCACGCCGCTTGCTGCCGTGCATCCAAACGTGGGAGGCGAGGGCGGGTTGACGCCCCGGACAGGACACAGCTCCGGGAGGCGTGGCCGCGCGCGGCATCGGACCGCAAGGCCGCGCCAGGCGCGCAGCGAAAGCCGCTACTCGATCGTGATCCGCTCGTCCCGCACGAGTTGCGCGATGGCAGGCGCCTTGGCGGCGATGTAGGCGGCGAAGGCCGCGGGGTCCGAGCCGACCAGGATGGCGCCCATGCCGGCGACGCGTTCGCGCATAGTCGCATCCTGCACCGCGTGGACGACGGCGGCGGAGAGTGCCGCGACAATGGTGGCCTGGGTGCCGGCGGGCATGAGCAGGCCGTTCCACTCGTCCATCTCGAACCCGGGATAACCCTGTTCGGCGACGGTCGGGACATCGGGCAGGACGGGAACGCGCTGGAGGGAGGAGACGCCGATGGCGCGCGCATTGCCACCGCGGACCAGCGGCATGGCCGAAGCGACGGTCGCGAAGACGAAGCCGAGCCGCCCGCCCACGAGATCCTGCAGCGCCGGCGCGATGCCGCGATAGGGTGCGTTCAGCATGTCGAGTCCGGCGCGGCGGGCGAGCATGACGGCGGCGAGGTGGCCGCCCGTGCCGTTCCCGGACGTGCCGAATGCGATCTGTCCGGGGCGCGTGCGGACGGCAGTGACGAGCGAGGCGACGTCGCGGGCGGAGCTGTCGTTCGGCACCAGCAGGACATGCGGCAGCGCCGTGACGAGCGAAAGCGGCGCGAAGGCGGTTGCGTAGTCGATCGGCAGCCGCATGAGCACGGGTGTCACGAAGTGGGACATGGCGTCCATCAGCAGCGTGTGGCCGTCGGGCGCCGCGCGCGCGACCTCCTGCGCACCGATGGAGGCGCCGGCGCCAGGGCGATTCTCGACCACGACGGGCTGGCCGAGCACGGCACCCATGGGGCCCGAGAGCAGGCGCGCAGTGGTGTCGGCGCCACCGCCGGGGCCGTAGGGGACAACAAGGCGGATGGCGCGCATGGGCGTCCAGCCCGGTTGCGCCAGGGCGGGCGTGGCGAGGACCGTGGCGAGCAGGATGCGACGCGCGATCATTCCGGGCGCATCCCGGCGGCGCGGACGACCTCGGCCCATTTGTCCACCTCGGTGCGGATGAAGGCGGCTGACTGCTCGGGCGTCATGTTCACGACACGCTGGCCCTGCTCCACGTAGCTGCGGAGCGTATCGGGGCGCGACAGCGCGGTGGAGATCACGGCATGGATGCGGGCGATGCGTCCGGCGGGCGTGCCGGCGGGGGCCAGGAGGGCGTACCAGTTCTCGACCTCGACGCCTGCGAGGCCGGCCTCGACGAGCGTCGGGTAGTCGGGAAGCGCGGCCAGGCGCTGCGGCCCCGTGACGGCGAGCGCCTTCATGCGGCCATCGCGGACATGGGGCATCAGCACGGCGGGGTCGAGGAAGGTGTAGTCGACCTCCTGCGCGATGATCGCCGTCATGGTGGGCGCGGCGCCGCGATAGGCGACCATGGTCAGGTGGACGTTGCCGCGCTGGCGCATGAGCTCGCCGGCCAGGTGCGGCGCGCCGCCGGGACCTGACGTGCCATAGGTGAAGCGGTTCGGCTCGGCGCGGGCGCGCGCGATTGCGTCCTGCACCGTGGTCACGCCGAGGCCGGTGCGGGCGACCATCAGCATCGGCACCGCGCTGACGACCGAGATGGCGGCGAGGTCGCGGCGCGTGTCGTAGGAGAGATTGGGGATCAGCGTCTGGTTGACGGCGAGCGAACCGGTCGAGCCGAAGTGCAGCGTGTAGCCATCGGGCGTCGCACGGGCCGCGGCCTCCGTGCCGAGGGAGCCGCCGGCGCCGGCGCGGTTTTCTATCACCACCGGCTGGCCAAGGCCTTCGGTCAGCACCTGCCCGAGCACGCGAGCGCCGCCATCCACCGGGCCGCCAGGCGGGAACGGAACGATGATGCGGATGGGACGGTCGGGCCAGGTCGCCTGCGCCTGTGCGCGCGGGGCCAGTGCGGCGGCGGGAAGCGTGGCGAGCAGCGTGCGGCGGTGCATCGGCGTCCTCACCAGTTCGGCCTGCGCTTGGCCAGGAAGGCGGCGACGCCTTCGCGCGCCTCGCCGGTGGCCACGGCGACGGAGATGACGTCCGTGCCGATGGACAGCGCCGAGCGGTAGTCGCCATCCTCCGTCTTCCAGATCAGTTCCTTTGTTCGCGCCATGGCGTCAGGGCCGTTGGCGACGAGCAGAGCGAGGGTCGCATCCACCTCGTCCCACAGCTTGTCCGGCGCGACGGCGCGGGTGACGAGGCCGAGGCGTGCGGCCTCGGCGCCGCGGATGGTCCGCGCGGTCAGCACCAGATCCATCACCGTCTTGCGGTGCACGCCGCGCAGCAGGCCGATGGTGGTCTGGGTGGGCGGGATGCCGAGCTTCACCTCGGGGTAGCCGATGAGACAATCCTCGGCCGCGATGGCGATATCGGCGAGCGTCGCCAGCATGATGCCGGCGCCCAGCGCATAGCGGTCCAGCGCGGCGACGACGGGTTTGGCACAATAGTAGATCGCCTCGTTCAGCTCGCGCAGGCGATGATAGGCGGCGTGGATCACCTCCATGCCGGCCTGCTGCATGGCCAGGAGGTTGTTGATCTCGCGCCCCGCGCAGAACATGCCCCCCGCACCGCGCAGCAGGATGGCGCGGCAGGATCTGTCCTGGGACAGCGCGCGGAAGCTCGCGATGATCGTCTCGATCATGCCGTCGTTCAGCGCGTTGCGGTGGGCGGGGTTGTCGAGCGTGAGGACGAAGACGCCGTCGGCGCGGCGTTCGGTCAGAACGTCCGCGCGGCGTTCGGTGTGGACGGAGCCCTGGCTCATATCGCGCCTTCCACCCGGAGCGCCGCGATGGCCGCGTCGTCCAGGCCCAGTTCGGTTCGCAGGATGTCGTCGGTGTGCTCGCCGAGGTCAGGCGGGCGGTGGCCCGGCTTCGGCGGCGTCGCCGACATGTCTATGGGTGGCGCGCAGAGGCGGAGCGTGCCGCCGCGACCGTCATCGACCTCGTGGATCATGCCCATGGCCGCAACTTGCGGGTGCGCGAGGAATTGTTCGACGTCCTGCACCGGGCTGCATGCGACCTTCGCCGCGTCGAAAATCCCCGACCATTCCCTCGTGCCGCGCTTCAGAAAGTACGGCTCCAGCTTCGCGATCAATTCCAGGCGTCGCGCGCTGCGGTCGCCCGTGGTGGCATAGGACGGGTCGGCGGCCAGTTCCCCTGCCCCCAGCGCCGCGGCCATGCGTTGCCAGGCGGCGTCATTCGTCGCGCCCGCGAGGATCCAGCCATCGGCGGTCTGGAAGCACTGGTAGGGGACGATGTGCCACACGGCCGATCCCGTGCGCTGCGGCACGACGCCCGCCATGGTGTAGGCCGTGAAGTGGTAGCCAAGCTGCGACACGGCGGTCTGCATCAGCGAGGCTTCCACATGCTGCCCGCGCGCCCTGCCCTGGGTGCGCGCGGTGATGGCCGCGCAGGCGCCGGCGAAGGCGAGCGCGCCGGTGCCGAGATCGATGACGGACGGACCCATGCGGGCCGGGCCGCGGTCGTGCTCGCCGGTCATGGCCATCATGCCGGCAAACGCCTGCACCATGTTGTCGTAGCCGGGCCGGTCCCGCAGCGGGCCGCGCGATCCGTAGCCGGTGATGGAGACATGGATCAGGTCGGGATTCACCGACGAGGTGCGTTCCCAAGCGAGACCCAGGCGCTTCGCGGTTTCGGGCGGGAAGTTTTCGATCAGCACATCGGCGCGCCTGATCAGATCTTCCAGGATGCGCTGGCCGCTGGGGGATTTCAGGTTCAGCGTCATGCCGCGCTTGCCGCGGTTGACGCTCATGTAGTTCGCGCCGCGGCCATCGACGACGGGGAGCCAGTTGCGGTTCTCGTCGCCGCCGCGGTCCTCGATCTTGATGACATCCGCGCCGAGGTCGGCGAAGAGCTGGCCGCAGGACGGGCCGGCCAGCACGCGGCTCAGATCGAGCACGCGGATGCCGGAGAGGGCACCGTTGCTCATCAGTCGACCCTCATGCCGGCTTCGCGCACGACGGCCGCCCACATGGCGATCTGGTCGCGGATGTATTGCGCCGCGAAGGCCGGCGTCGTATTGGTGGGCGGCACCATGTTCAGCTCGCGATAGCGCGCCTGCATGGCGGGGTTGCGCAGCGCTTCGGTCATCAGTTCCGCGTAGCGGGCGACGATGGGCGCCGGCAGGTTGGCGGGGCCGCCGAGGGCGTTCCAGGAATCGACGACGTAGCCGGGGAGTTGGCTCGCGATGACCGGCGCCTCGATGCCAGGCATGGGCTCGCGCGAGGTCAGGCCGAGGATGCGCGCGGTGCCGGCCTGCACATGCGGCATGGCCGTGGAGATGTTGTCCACGATCAGGTCCACGCGGCCGCCGAGCAGGTCCGTCCAGGCCGCGCTGCTGCCACGGTAGGGGACGTGCATGAGATTGAGGCCGCTGCGCATCCGGAAAAGCTCGCCGGCGGCGTGGCCGGAAAGGCCATTGCCGGCGCTCGCGAATGTCATCTCGCGGCCGCGGCGCGACAGAAGATCGGTCAGGTCGCGGATGGGGCTGTCCGCCCTCACCGCGATGACGACGGGTTGCAGGTTGATCATGCAGATCGGCGTGAAGTCGGCGATCGGATCGAAGGGCAGGCGGGGATAGAGCGTCGGGTTGATGCCGTGGGTCGCGACCGAGAGGATGCCGACGGTGTGGCCGTCGGGCGGCGATTGCGCGAGCGCCGTCATGCCGATGTTGCCGCCCGCCCCTGGCCTGTTGTCGATGACGAAGCGCGGCGCACCAGGCAGTTCGGAGATGAAGCCGGTGACGACGCGCGTCGCGATGTCCGATCCGCCGCCCGGGGTGAAGGGCACGATCCAGCGCACGGGGCGCGAGAGATCGAGCGACTGCGCGCGGGCGATGGCGGGCGCGGCGGCGAAGGCCACCAGCAGGGTGCGGCGGGTGGTGGTCATCGGGGCAGCCACTCCGGCCTGTCGGCGCCCGGCGTCGGTGTGGGTGTCGCCCAATGCGGCGGGGTTTCGGACATGACGAGGGCGGGCCTCAGCGTGCGCAGGCGGCCATGGGCCGGCGTGTCGCTGACGGTGCGCAGCGCATCCAGTTCGTCATCCGTCAGGCGTTCGTCCGAGTCGAAGGCGTCCAGGATGCCCTGGCGCAGCACGAGCATGGAGGACTGGCAGAGCGAGACATTGACGTGCCAGGAGCCGCCTTCCCGCACGCGCTTGCCGAGTGCCAGCAGCGCGCCGTAGCCACCGAGATAGCCGGTGAGGTAGTCGGCGACGGTCGCGAAGATCAGCTTCGGCACGCCGTTGTTGGTATGCATGCCGTGCGTGTGCGCGATGCCGCTGACGGACTGGCCCACCTGCTCCCAACCGGCCCGGTTCGCGAAGGGACCGCCGGAGCCGTAGCAGGAGATCGTCACATGCACGTGGCCCTGCTTCTTGCGCTCGGCGAGTTGCACGGGGTCCAGGCCCCAGGCTTCCAGCCTGCCCGGGCGGTAGCCGCCGACGACGACCTCGGACGTCAGCGCCAGTTGCCGCGCGCGTTCGATCTGCACGGGGTCGGAAAAATCGAGAAAACAGCTGCGCTTGCCGTGGCTGGTGTCGCGCACATGCTCGGGCGTCTGCGGCAGATGCGGGGCCGTGACCATCAGCACCTCGGCGCCATGCTCGGCCAGCGTACGGCCACAGATCGGGCCCGCCAGGATGCGCGTGAAGTCGAGGACGCGCACGTCGGACAGGGGTCGCGCGCCGGCTTTCAGCTCCAGCGGCGGCGCTTCGCCGATCTTTCGCAACTCCAGGATCGGGCGCTGCGCGAGATACTGGCCCTGCGGGTGGGCCAGCCATTCCTCGGGGCTGCGGATGCGGCCGCCGCAGGCGTTCACGGCGGCGATGGCGTCTTCCAGGTCAACGGCGTTCCAGCGGCCGACCGCGTCACGCACCGCGTCCGGCGTGAAGTCGCATTTGAGAACACCCAGCACGCGCGCGGCCAGATGCGGCAGGTTCAGGTGCGGGAGAAAGTAGGCGCCGTCCTTCGTCGGCCAGGGCTGCGTCACCGTGATCATGTGCTTCATGGACTGCGGGATATCGAGCGTCTCCCACGATCCATCGGCGCGCTGTTCCTGCGTGTAGTCCACGGTGCGCAGCGTCGCCGCGGCGTGGCGCAGATCGACGGAAACCTTCTGCCGGCGGCCAGTGCGGGCTTCCCAGATATCGTTGCTGGCGACGCCGATCGCGCCAAGCACGGCCGCCGCCGTCTCGCCGGCGCGAACCGGCGTGCGCCAGAAGGGATCGCTGCCGGAGATGGTCACTTCGCCTTCGGGTGGAGCGCCCAGGCCGCGCCTGTCCATGAGTTCGGCAAAAGCCTGGGCCTTGCCAGGGGCGGGGGCGGTCATCGGCATTTCCTCGGTCACGGCGCGCCGGTCGTTGCGGCGCAGGTCAGGCCGCGATGTTGCGCCTGGCCGATCCATGCGTGCAAATACGGATTCCGACAGATATCATGGCCTACAGTTATGCTTCTCACGGTCCGCGAGATGGAAGTGTTCCGGCGCATCATGGAGCGCGGCAGCATCACGGCAGCCGCCGCGGCGCTCGGCGTCTCCCAGCCCTCCGTCAGCAAGACCCTGCAACAGGCGGAGGAGCGGCTGGGCTTCAAGCTCTTCACCCGCCAGCGCAAGCGGCTGATCCCGACCACCGAGGCCGACGCGCTCTTCCCCGAGGCGCTGGGCGTCTTCGCGGCGATCGAGGTGGTGCAGCGCCTCGCCGGCGACCTGCGCGCGGGGCGGTCGGGGATGCTGCGCATCGCCGTCACGCCGACGCTCGCACATGGCCTGGCCCCGCATGCGGTCGCCACCTTCCGCCAGGAACGGCCGGAGGTGGCGGTGAACCTGATCATCGCGGGCGCGCGCGAAGTGGCACGGCTCGTGCTGGATCATCGCGTGGAGTTCGGGCTGATCCTCGGCGCCGCGGGCGATGCGCGGCTGATCGTGCGGGACATGATCGCGCTGCCGCTCGGCTGCGTGCTGCCGAAGCGACATCCCCTGTGTGCCAAGCGCGAAATCGGGCCACGCGATCTGCAGGGACATGCCGTGATCGGCGTCTCACGCGACCTGCCGGCGGGCGAGCTCATCGCGCGCGCCTTCGAGGACGCGAATGTCCCGCTCCGCCTGGCGGCGGAAGCGAACCAATCCTCGGTCGCGAGCGCGATGGCCGCGGCGGGTGTCGGCGTCGCGGTTCTCGAGGGCTTCAGCGTGATGGCCGCCAAGGCGCAGGGGCTGGAAACGCGCCCCTTCGTGCCGCGACACCTGCTGCATGCGCGCGCGCTGCTCTCGCGGCACCGCCCGGTCTCGAAGCTGGCGAGCGCCTTTCTCGACGTGCTGGATCGCGGCGCATGAGGATGCCCGCGGGCGAGGGTGGTCCCGGCTCGCCTCATACCAACGGTCGAATGCTTCGACCGTTGGCATTCATCTTTGCTGACCCTCATGCGCGTCATGCCGCAGGCATGCGTTCCGCATGACGCGCAAACCTCCGGTTTGCTTGGCTCGCCGGACCGTCATGCCGAAGGCATGCTGTCCGCATGACCAGCGGATCGGCACAGCCGACCGCGAGCGGGCCGCATTCCGGGTTCCCATCGAAATCGCGCAGCGATTTCGCATGGGTGCCCGTCGCGGCCTCGGCACGAGTCAAAGCCTCGTGCCGCCGGTATCAGACGACGTGGATGGGCCGCTCCAAGCCGCGGCCGAGGATCAGGCAGCCGGCCTCTGTGATGGCGATCGACTCCGCGGACCTCGCACGCCGCTATGGCGCCAGCCGCGGTACGCTTGAACGCGTCATGGACCGGTTGAGCGAAGAGGGGCTGATCGCGCGCGGCATCGGTCACGCATGGCATTTCGTTCCGTCGCTGGAAGGCGAGGGCGGTGTCGCGGCGAGTTACGCCTATCGCAGCCTGCTGGAACCGGAGGCCATCCAGCTGCCGGGCTTCAGCATCGCGCCCCAGGGGATCCAGGCGCTCCGGCAGCGCCACCTGGCCCTGATCGCCGCGCCGGCACGGGCGTTCGGGCTGCTGAAGGCGCATCTCCACAAGGCCGCCCGGGTCGCGGCCCTGGAGGCGGAGCTGAGCTGACGCAGCCGGGGCATCGTCAGTCGCGCGCGCCGTGCCTCATGGCTGCGCGAACCGGCCAATGCGCAAACGCCGCGCAATCTCCGCGTGCTCCGCGAAGCTCTGCGCCATCAACGCCGCCGTCTCCGCAGGGCCGAGGCTGACGGGCGCAATGGCCAGCGTCGCCATGGTGCTCCGGAAGCCCTCGGTTTCCGTCGCGCGGCGCATGATCTCACCGTAGCGGCTCACGATGGGCTCCGGCAGGCCTTTCGGTCCCCCCACCCCCACCCAGGGGTTTGCCGCCCAGCCGTAATCGAGGTCCAGCAGCGTCGGCACATCGGGGAACTCGGCGGCGCGCTGCGCATTCAGAACGGCGAGCAGCCGCAGGGTGCCGTCCCGGACGCTGGGCAGGATCTCGCCCGAGACCACGGCGCAATCCACATGCCCGCCGAGCAGCGCCGCGACGGCGGGCGCCCCACCTGCGAACGGCACGAAGGTCACCTCAGCGCTTTCCTGTGCCGCCAGCCGCGCCATGGTCAGGTGGGCGTTGGAGCCGATCGCCGAAACCCCCACGTTGAGGCTGCCGGGCGCAGCGCGGGCACGCGCCATCATCTCGCGCAAGCCGGCGATCGGGGAGTTGCGCGGCACCGCGACAAAGGTGGTGAAGGAACCGTAGGTCAGGATCGGGCTGAAGTCGTGGACCGGATCGAAGCTCACCTGGTTCAGCTGCGGCGCGATGGCATTGGTGTTCACGCTGAGGAGTCCGATGGTCAGGCCATCCGGGCGCGCACGCGCGAGTTCGGCGAGCATGATGGTCCCGCCCGCGCCGGTGCGGTTCAGCACCGCGATGGGCTGACCAAGCAGAGGCTCCATGCCGCGCGCCAGCGCCCGCGCCGTGAGATCGAAGGCGCCGCCAGCGGCGAAGGGCCCCAGGAAGGTGACAGGGCGTTCGGGCACCCAGGGTGTCTGGCCAATGGCAGGCGCGGCCGCCGTGGCGGCGGTGAGCGTGAGCAGGTTGCGGCGCGTCGCGATCACGGCGAACCTCCGGAGATGTGACGCGCGAGTATGGGCAGTGCGACCGTCCCGCCGTCAACTCTGCACGGGATGCGAAGACGATGGAATGCAGCGGGCTTGTCCTTGGTATCGACATCGGTGGCACCTTTACCGACCTTGTCGCATTGGATGCGGCGACCGGGTCCGTCGTGTCCCACAAGGAGCTGACGACCCCCGACGATCCGAACCGCGGCGTGGCGGTGGGGCTGGACGCGCTCTTCGCCCGGCATGCCCTGGACCGCGGCGCGGTGCGGCGCGTGGTGCATGCGACGACGCTCTTCACCAACGCCCTGGTGCAGCGGCAAGGTGCCACGGTCGGGCTGATCTGCACAGAAGGCTTCGGCGACACGCTGCAGATCGCGCGCGAGCGGAAATACGAACTCTACGATCTCCACATCCAGATGCCGGAGCCGCTGGTCCCGCGGGGGCGGATTCTCGAAGTCGCCGAACGCATGGCCGCTGACGGCTCCATATTGCGGGCGCCTGACGAAGAAGGCCTTGTCGATGCGGCGCGGCGTCTCGTGGCGCTTGGCTGCGACAGCCTGGGCGTCTGCTTCCTGAACGCCTTCGTGAACGGCGCGAATGAACAGGCCGCGCTCGCAGGCATCACCGCGGCACTTCCCGACGTCCCGGTCTCGCTGTCCCATCGCGTGGCGAACGAAATCCGCGAATACGACCGTTTCTCGACGACCGCGGCCAATGCCTTCATCCGCCCGCTTGCCGACCGCTACCTGACGGGGTTCGCGCAGAATTTGCGGACGCGTTGCGGCCTCGCCGCGCCCGTCTTCATCATGCTCTCGAGCGGCGGCCTGGCGAGCGTCGAGACGGCCATGGCAAGCCCGATCCGCCTGCTCGAGTCAGGCCCCGCCGCCGGCGCGCTGGCGGCCGCCTATTTCGCGGGCCTGGCGGGCATCCAGGACCTGATGGCCCTCGATCTCGGCGGCACCACGGCCAAGCTCTGCTCCGTGATGGGCGGCACGCCGTCGATCACGCACCACTTCGAGGCCGCACGCGAAAAGCGCTTCGTGCCCGAGAGCGGCCTGCCGATCCTGATCCCCACCGTGGATCTGATCGAGATCGGTGCCGGTGGCGGCTCCATCGCGCGACGCGACCAGCTCGGCCTGCTGAAGGTGGGTCCGCGCAGCGCGGGCGCCGTGCCGGGGCCGGCCTGCTACGGCAAGGGCGGCACGGATCCCACCCTGACCGACGCCAACCTGGCGCTCGGGATCCTCGATCCCGAATTCTTCGCGGGCGGCACCATCCGCCTCGATCAGCCAGCCGCCATGCGTGCGCTCGGCACATTGGCCGGGGAGCTCTCGCTCGATTCCGACGCGACATCCCTTGGGGTGCATGACCTCGCCAATGAGAACATGGCCGCGGCCGCGCGTGTCCATGCGGCGGAGCGCGGCACCGACCCGCAGCACCTCGCGCTCGTCGTGACGGGCGGCGGTGGCCCGATCCACGGCGCCGGCGTCGCCCGCAAGCTCGGCATCCCGCGCATGATCTGCCCGCCGGCCGCCGGTGTCGCCTCCGCCATCGGCCTCTGTCTCGCACCCGCGCGCGCCGACAG
>JAYRQX010000798.1:0-6399 GCA_041910415.1 Acetobacteraceae bacterium
CGAGCGTGCCGCCCGGGGCCGCGGAGACGATGACCCGCAGCGGCTGTGTCGGCCGCCAGCTCTCTGCCAGCGCAGGCCGCACCAGTGCCGCCGCCGCGCCGACCGCCAGCACGCCGCGACGGGTGGATACAGTCATTCCGATCCTTGCCACCGAGCCATGCCCTGCTCGAACAACCGCACGAACTATCGGGCCTCAGCCGGTCGCAGGCGAGTCCTTTCCCCTGAACAGCTGGCCGCAGGGGATCTCGCCGAGCGGCGCGCCGAGCCTCGTCAGCGCGGCCCAGAGCGAGGCCTGATTGGAGGTCACGACGGGCCGCCCGAGCTCGCGCTCGAGCCTCTCGACCTGGTCCATGGCGAGAAGATTGGTGCAGCTGATGAACACCGCGTCGCAGGACGCAATGACGTCACGATGGCGAAGCACCATCTCGGCCACCTGTCCGGACGAGATCGCCAGGATATCGGCGCTCACCTGGCTGCGAAAGGAATCATAGGCGGTCACGGCGATCCCGTGATGCGCCAGAAATGCGACTTCATGCTCGTTCACGTCGTCGGGGTAGGGCGTGACCATGAAGACCGTCCGGGCGCCCAGCGCGCGCAGGGCCTCGATGACCGCGGTCGATGTGGTGACCGCGGGCACGCCGGTGATCTCGGTGATGTAGTCCGCGATGCGGGCCTCGTTCCCGAGGCCGTCAAGGAAGCTGCCGCTGGTGCAGGCATAGACCATCACCTCCGGCCGCGCCATGGCGAGGTCGCGCGCCGCGCGCGTCGCCGATTCTCCCATGGCGATCAGCGATTCCTTGGTCAGCGCTGCCTCCGGCCGGGACAGCCGGTTGTGGTTCAGGGCGAATCCCTCCGGAAGATAGCGCGGCAATTCGCGCTCGAGCGCGACGTTGGCGGGCGGAGCGATGACCCCGATGCGGCGTACCCGGTGATCCATCCCATCCTGCTCCCGTCCACGCATGACCCGTCAACGGTTTACCGTAGGCTTCATGAAGTTCCGGTTGTAGGCCTTCACCTCGCCGGTCGCCGGATCGAATGCCCGGCGTCCGTCGAGCCGCTCCAGGGCGAGCCCATACATGTGCAGATGGCGCGTCGGCACGTCGCCCGTGGTGTGGATGGAATGGATGTCGTCCGGCATCAGCGCGATGCCCCGTCCGGGCTCGACCATGATCTCCTCGCGCAGACGAAGCGTGCAGCGTGCGGCATCGCGCCCGTCATCCAGCCGGTCGTAGACGCGATTGAGCTCCTGCCCATCCACGGCGACGACGCAGGCCCAGGTGGTGTGGTCGTGCGGCTTGGATTCATTGCCCGGGTTCAGGGAGTTCAGATACAGCGCGAAGCGGCCGTCGTGGTCTTCCTGCAGCAGATAGCGGTTGGCACCCTTCTCGCCATGCGCGGGCGGCGGGAATT
The DNA here is from genome assembly GCA_041910415.1 of Acetobacteraceae bacterium. Taxonomy (GTDB): domain Bacteria; phylum Pseudomonadota; class Alphaproteobacteria; order Acetobacterales; family Acetobacteraceae; genus JAYRQX01. The sequence goes on from JAYRQX010000798.1 coordinate 1,411, forward strand.
CCCCGGCAGGGAACAGGTCGGTCTTCGCCGCCAGCGCGAGCAGTTCCTCCCTGATCGCGTCCAGCGCAGCGCGCGTCACGCCCTGCGCCTTCTCGATCGCGCGGATGCGGTCGATGCTGTCCGCGACAGAAGCGGCGCGCGCGGCATTCCCATCGGTCGGGTTCATGGGGTCGGTTCCTCCTGTTCCTCGTCGGGTCACTTCTTGCGGGCCGCTCGCAGCCGCGCTGTTCCGCCGGCATCCGCCGTGCCATCGGGCCGGAGGACAACGCCGTAGTCCCGCTCGGCATCCGCGGCGGCGAGATAGCCGTAGCGCACATCGCGCGCGACCAGCCCCGGCTCGCGCGCCAGGGGATCGCCGAAGCCGCCGCCGCCCGGCATCTCCACCAGCAGGCGGTCGCCTCCCGGCACCACCTGGAATCCCTTGGGGCGCAGGGCGGTACCGGACCCCAGGCCGAGACGGCCGGGCGCGCCGGGCCGCCCCCCCTCCCGGCCGCGCGGAGGATGGTTCACGCGATCGAAGCGCGCGAAGATCCCGAAGGCCTGGCCGTCGCGGCTGCCGATCTCCATGACCTGGCCAAGCCCGCCGCGCTGGCGCCCCGCTCCGCCGGATCCCGCGCGGAACTCCTTGCGCCAGACGACCAGCGGCGTGATTGCCTCCGTCACCTCGACCGGCACGTTGCGCACGCCGCTCGGGAAGGGTGTCGCGGACATCCCGTCCTGCCGCGGCCGCGCGCCGGCCCCGCCGGAGTGGAAGGTGGTGACGTTGAAGGCCTTCACCGCCGTGCCATCGGCGCTGGTAAGGCCGTGACCCGCCGCCATGCTGAGATTCCACAGCACCGAGGTCCCTTCCGCCGGCACGGTCTCCGGCATCGCCTGGTGCAGGCAGCCGAAGACCACGTCCGGCAGCATGTGCCCGATGATGTGCCGGGCATAGACGGCGGCAGGATGCGGCGCGTTGACGATGGTGTTGGCCGGCGCCGTGACCTCGACCGCGTCCAGCGTCCCGGCATTGTTGGGAATCCACGGCGCGACCGCGCATTTCACGCCGAAGGCGGTGTAGGCCTCGGTGTAGCAGAGCGGGCAGTTGATCGCGTAGGCGGAGAGGCCGGAAGTGCCGGCATAATCGACCGTGATGCGGTCGCCGGCGATGCCGAGCGTGGCCACGAGTTCCACCGGCGCCTCCAGCCCGTCGATGGTCATGGCGGCCGTCCAGCGCCCCTGCGGCAGGGCGGCGATCGCCTCGGCCATGGCGCGGCGGCTGCGCCCGATGATCTCCCGCCCGAGCGCGTCGAGATCGTCGAGGCCGTAATCGTCCATCATCTCCAGCAGCCGCGCGCCGCCGCGGTCGTTGCAGGCGGCCAGCGCGTAGATGTCGCCCGTCACCTGCACGGGCTCCCGGACATTGGCGCGCACGATGCGCAGCAGGTCCTCGTTCATCTGGCCGGCGCGGGACAGGTGCATGAGGGGGATATAGAGCCCTTCCTGGTACACCTGCCGGCCTTCGGGGTTCTGCCCGATGCCGCCGATGTCCACGACATGGGTCGTGCAGGCGAAGAGTGCCACGGCGCGGCCATTGCGGAAGGTCGGCGTCACCACGGTGAGGTCGAAGAGATGACCGGTGCCCTTCCAGGGATCGTTGGTGATCAGCGCATCGCCCGGGCGCAGCGTCTCCAGCGGAAACTCCGCCAGGAAGTGCACGACGGAGCGCGCCATCGAATTGACGTGGCCGGGCGTGCCGGTGACGGCCTGGGCCAGCATGCGCCCCTGCGTGTCGAAGACGCCGGCGGAGATGTCGCCGGCCTCCCGCGCCGCCGTGCTGAAGGCCGTGCGGACCAGGGTCTGTGCCTGTTCCTCGACAACCGAGATCAGGCGGTTCCACAGCACCTGGATCGCGATCTCGTCGAGCGTGCGCGTCGCGTTCATGCCGCGGCCCTTTCCATCACGATATGGCCCGCCAGGTTGAGTGTCGCGGCGAAGCCGGTGGGCACGATCGTGGTGGTTTCCGCCTCGGCGATCACCGCCGGCCCGCGGATGCGCGCACCGGGCGCGATGGTGCCGCGGTCGTGGACCGCCGCGCTCACCTCCACCCCGGTCATGGGATCGATCATCGTCCTCTGTCCGCCGGGCGATGGTGGCGATGCCGGCCCAGGCTCCGCCAGGCGGGCGGGCAGGGGTCGATCCTCGGCGAGGGAGAGGGTCCAGGTCAGCGCCTCGACTTCGAGATGCGGTATGACGCGGCCGTAGAGCTCGCGATACGCGTCCTCGAAGGCCTCGCGCAGCCTTGCGCGCCCATCCTCGCCGAGGCGCTGCATCGGCAGGCGGACCGCGACTTCATGCCCTTGGCCGCGATAGCGCATGAAGGCCACGCGATGCTCGGTCAGCGGGCCCGGCGGCGCGGCCAGGCGGACCACCGCCTCGGCCTCCGCCCGCATGTCGTCGAGCAGCGCATTCGTTGCGGCCGGATCCAGCTCGGTGAGCGGTGTCAGCCTGGTGCGCACCACCTCATAGGCGATGGGCGCGCCAAGAAAGCCATGCGCGGAGCCGACCCCGGCGCCGGCCGGGACGATGATGCGGTGGATGCCGAGCTTCTGCGCCAGGCGTGCCGCATGCAGGGGGGCGGCGCCGCCGAAGGCGATCAGGGTCCGCTCCGCCGTCTCCTTGCCGTTCTCCACCGCGTGCACGCGGGCGGCATTCGCCATGGTCTCGGTGACGATCTCGGTGATGCCGAGCGCCGCCTGCTGCGCGGACATGCCGAGCTTCTGCGCGACACGCGATTCCGCCGCCGCGCGGCTGCGATCCGGCTCCAGCACGATGTGGCCGCCGGCAAAGCCCGCAGGGTCGATCCAGCGCAGGATCACATCCGCGTCGGTCACCGTCGGCTCGGCGCCGCCGCGCGCATAGCAGGCAGGCCCGGGCGCGGAGCCGGCGCTGTCGGGCCCGACCGCGATCCGGCCGAGCGGATCGACCCGCGCGATGGACCCGCCGCCGGCGCCGATCTCCACCATGTCGATCACCGGAATGCGCACCGGAATGCCGCTGCCCTTCACGAAACGCGCGGCGCGGGCGATCTCGAAATGCCGCGCCTGCTGGGGCTTGAGGTCGTCGATCAGCGTGATTTTCGCGGTCGTGCCGCCCATGTCGAAGGCGAGCGCCTTCGCCACGCCGTTCTCCGCGGCGACGCGCTGCGCCAGGATCGCGCCGCCCGCGGGACCGCTCTCGACCATGCGGATCGGAAAGCGGCGCGCCGTTTCGACGGTGGTGATCCCGCCCGAGGACATGATGAGAAGCAGCGGGCCGGTGCACCCGATGTCCCGCAGACCCTGCTCCAGGCGCCGGAGATAGCTCTCCATCAAGGGCAGGACATAAGCGTTCGCGACGGTGGTGGAGGTGCGTTCGTATTCGCGGATCTCCGGGCAGACCTCGCTCGACAGCGCGATCCGGTCTTCCGGGACATGCCGCGCCAGCAGCGCGCGCGCGCGCTGCTCATGCGCCGGGTTCCGATAGGCATGCAGGAAGGAGACGGCCACGGCAGCGACCTCCTCGGCCGCGAGCCGGCGGCCGAGATCGAGCACGGCATCCTCGTCCAGCGGCAGCAGCACGGAACCGTCCGCGGCCATGCGCTCCGGCACCTCGAAGCGCAGCGGGCGCGGCACCAACGGCTCCGGCCGTTCCATATGAAGGTCGTACTGCTCGAAGCGGTGCTCGTAGGCCATTTCGAGCGAATCGCGGAAGCCGGCCGTGGTCACCAGCGCGGTGCGCGCGCCCTTGCGTTCGATCAGCGCATTGGTGGCGAGCGTCGTGCCGTGGATGACGAGGCCGAGATCGGCCGCGCGGATGCCGCCCAGGCCGAGGATCGCGGCGATGCCGTCCATCACGGCCCGTTCCGGCGCGTCCGGCGTTGTCAGCACCTTGCGCGAGAAGGAACGGCCGGGCAGTTCGAGGACGAGGTCGGTGAAGGTGCCGCCGATATCGACGGCCAGCCGCGCAGGGCGCGAAGGCGACATGATCGGTTCTACTCCGTCTGGATGTTCGCGGCCCGGATGACCGGCGCCCAATTGGCGGTCTCGGCGCGGACGAAATCGGCGAATTCCTGCGGCGGCAGCGGTGCGAGATCGAAGCCCACGCGACGGATCGCTGCGCGGACCTCGTCCCTGGCCAATGCCCGCGCCACCTGGTCGTAGAGCTGGCGAAGGATCGGGGCGGGTGTGCCGGGCGGTGCGGCCATGCCGTACCAGTTCGCCGCATCGATGCCTGGAACGCGTTCTGCGAGGGCGGGCGTATCCGGTACCTGGTCCCACCGCCGGGCGGTGGTGACGGCCAGCAGCCTGGCCTGCTGCTGCTGGACTGCGCCGAGGGCGGAGCTGTCGCTGAAGAAGATGTCGATCTTGCCGCCGATGATGTCCGTCATGGCGGGGCCGGTGCCGCGATAGGGCACATGCAGCATGCTGGCGCCGAGGCGCAGGTTCAGCGTCGCCGCGACGAGATGCGTCAGCGTGCCGGCGCCGGCCGAGGCGAAGCGGACCGAATCCGGCTGGCGGCGCACCATGGCCACGAGCCCGGCCAGGTCCTGCGCCGGAAAATCGTTGCGGCAGACCAGGAGCAGCGGGCTCTAGACCATGCGCCCGACGAAGCCGAGCGTCATCGGATCGTAGGGCGTGCGGCGGACGAGCGGCCCGGCGGTCGCGGTCGCCGGGCTGATGATGGTGACGGTGTGCCCGTCCGGCGCGGAACGCGCCATGGCGTCCACGCCGATGGATCCGCCGGCGCCGGCCCGGTTCTCCACGATAACGGGATGCCCGAGCGCCGCCGACAGCGGCTCGGCCAGGATGCGGCCCACCGCATCGACGCCACCGCCCGGTGCATAGGCGACGATCAGCCGTAGCGGGCGGGACGGAAACCCCTGCGCCCGCGCCTGCCCCACGCCCAGGCCGCCAAGGGCAGCGGCCTGGAAAAGGCGGCGACGCGTCGCGGAAAACGCCAGGGTCATGC
>JAYRQX010000799.1:0-3283 GCA_041910415.1 Acetobacteraceae bacterium
GGCCGCGCGGGGCGAGGCCGAATCGCGCGCGGTGGCCGAATCGCGGCTCCGCCGGATCGAGAAGCTCGGCGCGCTCGGCAGCATCGCCGCCGGCGTCGCGCACGACTTCAACAACATCGTCAACAGCCTGCGCATCGCGGCACGGTCGCTCCGCGCGCATGCCGGTGATCCCGCGCAGGTCCGGCGCTTCGCCACGATGATGGAGGAGACGTCCGAGAGGGGCGCGCGGATCACGCGCCGCATGCTCGACTTCGCGCGCCGGACGCCGGACACCGGCGAGACCTTCGGGGCGGGCGAGGCGCTGCAATCCGTCTGTGCGCTGCTCGCCGACACCTTGCCGCGCAACGTCTCGCTGGAATGGACCGTGCCCGAGAGCCTGCCCCCGGTCCGCGGCGACCGCGCGGAGTTCGAGACGGTGATGGTCAACCTCGTCGCCAATGCGCGCGACGCGATGCCGGCGGGCGGGTCCATCCTGGTCCGCGCCCGGCTCGACCAGGGCAACCATCCGCAGCTGCTGGTCAGCGTGGCGGACACCGGCCACGGCATGGCCGAGGACGTGCTGGCGCGCGCCGGGGAGCCCTTCTTCACGACCAAGCCGCCGGGATCAGGCACGGGGCTGGGCCTCGCCATGGCGCGCCGCTTTGCCGACCAGGATGGCGGCGGGCTGGCCATCGACAGCGTGCCGGGACAGGGGACGACCGTCACCCTCCGCCTGCCCGTGGCGTCGCCCGGCTGAAGCGGGTTCCGTTCGCGCCGGCGCACGGCTTCGCCCGCTGCCTGACGTTGCGACAGTCGTTGGGGATGCGGCGGAGATCGGGCGCCCCGTGCGCGGCGGCGGTGATGGCCCGCGGGAGACGAATCGCACGGGCCATGTCCACGGCGATGCGCTGACCCCGCTGGATTTTCTGTTCGCTTGATCCGCCGGGGCGGATAGCCTCGGCGCCAAGCCCGGCCGCAGGCCAGGGCGCCGAGGAAGAAACGTCCGATGCACCATCCGGTCGCGGCGCTCCGCCGCCGTGCGCTCCTGGCCTCCGGCCTGGCTGCGCCCGCCATCGCCCGTGCGCAGACCGTGCCCTGGCAGCCCGACCGGCCCATCCGCCTGCTGGTGGGCTTCCCGCCCGGCGGACCCACGGATTTCGCGGCGCGGCTGGCCGCACCCTACCTCGCCGCCGCGCTCGGCCAGCAGGTCGTCATCGAGAATCGCGGCGGCGCCAACGGCACGCTGGCGACCGATGCGGTCGCGAAGTCGGCGCCCGATGGCCACACGCTGCTGTTCAGCGGCAACAACATCGTCATGAACACCGCGCTGTACCGCCTGCCCTACGACATGGTGCGCGACTTCGCGCCGGTGGGCCTGGTCGCCTTCTCGCCTAACGTCCTCTGGTCGGGGCCGGAGGCGCCGTTCCGCACGCTGGATCAACTGGTCGCCGCGGCGCGGGCGCGGCCCGGCGTGCTGACCTATGCCACCACCGGCAATGGCGGAAACGGGCATTTCGGCGGCGAGACGCTGAAGCGCGCGCTCGCCATCGACATCACCCATGTGCCCTATCGCGGCACGGCGCCGGCCTTGCAGGACGTGCTGGCGGGCCGCGTGCCGCTCTTCATGCAGACCATCGTGGGCGGCATCGGGCCTTATCGCGCGGGGCAGGTGCGGCCGCTGGTGACCTTCGGCCGCACCCGCGCGCCCGAGATCCCTGATACGCCGACGCTGGCCGACCTTGGCCATGACGTGCCGGATTCCGGCACCTGGTACGGCATCCTCGCCGCCGCGGGCACGCCCGCCCCGATCGTGCAGCGCATGGCCGCGGTGCTGGAGGCGATGACGCGCGACACCGCCTTCCGCGAGAGGCTCGCGACCCAGGCGACGGTGGCGGAGTGGCTGGGCCCCGAGGATTTCGCTGCGCGCATCCGGCGCGAGGTGCCGGAATGGGCCGCCGTCGCGCGCGCCGCCAACATGACGGCCGACTGATCAGGGCGGCACCGCGAACGAAGCCGGCGGCAGGCCCGCGCGGGCGCGCTCCACCATGGTCGCGAAGGCCGCCTCGAGCCGCCGCGTGAAGAGCGCGCTGTCGAAGAGCGGGCAGGAGAGCCGCTGCGCCGCAAGCCTTGTGCGCGTGGCCGCCAGCCGGTCGGGATGCGTGGCGAGGTCGAGGGCGAGGGCTTCGTACGCCTCGGCGCTCCCGGCGATCAACTCCGGCAGGCCGGCCGCGTGCAGCAGGCTCGCGGCGACGCGGCCGATCAGGCTCTCGCCCGGCCGCGTCAGCACCGGCAGCCCCGCCCAGAGCGCGTCGGAGGCCGTGGTATGCGCATTGACCGGCAGCGTATCGAGGAAGAGGTCGGCCGCCGCATGGCGCGCGAGGTGCCGGTCGAGCGGCAGCGGCGGGGCGAAGACGAGCCGCGCCGGATCGGCGCCGTGCGCCGCGGCTTCGCGCCGGAGGTTGGCGACGGCCCAGCGATTGTCCTCGGAGAGCCAGAGCACGCTGCCCGGCACGCGCCGCAGCAGCCGCATCCAGATCGCGAAGACGGCGGGCGTGATCTTGTAGCTTGCATTGAAGCCGCAGAAGACGAAGCCGTGTTCCGGCAGGCCGTTCCCGCACCGCGTGACCGGCGCATCGGCGATGACTCGTTGCCGGTCGTTCGGCTGGTAGCTCTCCGGCAGCCACGCGATCCTTTCCGCGTAGTCGGCCGCATGGTCGGGCGGGATCACCACGGGATCGGCGATCAGGTAGTCCATGTAGGGCGCGGCGACGCTGCCGGGATAGCCGAGATGCCCCGCCTGCACCGGCGCGGCGCGCCAGGCGAATACGCCGAGGCGCGAATCCTGCGTGTGCCCCTTCAGGTCCACCGCGACATGCACGCCCTTCTCCCGCGCCAGCGTCGCGATGGCGCGGTCCGGCAGGTCGCCCACATCGAGGAACTCGGCGAAGGCGCCGCGCAGCCGCGCGCGCATCGCATCCTCCCGCGGCGGGCCGAAGGAGAAGGCGAGGATGCGGAAGCGCGTGGGGTCGTGACGTTCGAACACTTCCGCCATCAGCCGCGCCGTCGCGTGGTCGTGCAGGTCGGCGGAGAAGTACCCCACCGTGATGCGATCGCCCGCCGGCAGGGGCGGCGGCGCGGCGCGTGGCGGCGCCTGGCGCATCACCCAGTTGCGGCTCGCTTCGCGCTGCACGTCGCGCGCGCCGATCAGCGCGGTGACGGCGTAGGGCGAGGCGACGGGATCGCCGCGCCGCACCTTGTCCTCGATGGCCGCGAGGCGCGCATCCAGCGCCATCCAGTCGCAGAC
>JAYRQX010000800.1:0-5354 GCA_041910415.1 Acetobacteraceae bacterium
AGGCCGGCGCGAACCGCGCCGACATCGCCGAACGCCTGGCCGACGCCGGCTTCGGCCCGCCGATGCGTCCGCGCGCCGCCGATGTCCTCGCCCGCCTTCGCCAGCCCGCCGCGTGACCGGAGTGAGCACCATGGTCCCCAACCCCGCGCCCGCCCCGCGTCATTCCCGCGCCTGGGTCGGCTTCTGCTATTTCTCCTTCCTCGCCGCGCTCGGCATGATGGCGCTCGGCATCATCTGGCTCCCCGTGGATTTCGCCACGCGCGGCTATCTCGCCATGGGCGCCGCCATGATCGTCCAGTCCACGGTCATCCTGACCAAGACGCTGCGCGACGAGCACGAAGGCTCGCTGCTGCATCGCCGGATCGAGGATGCGCGGGTGGATGAACTCCTCGCCCGCGCCGACCGCACCTGACACACTGACACCGAACGCCCCGGATCGCCCCGCCATGTCCGTCTCGCCGCTCGATCTGCTGAAGACCCGCCGCCTCTGGCCGCTCGCGCTGGCCCAGGCCTGCGGCGCGTTCAACGACAACCTCGTCAAGAACGCGATGGTGGTGCTCGCCCTCTTCACGTTGGGCCAGGGCGGCACGGGGCTGTCGGCAGCGGCGGGCGCGCTCTTCATCGCGCCCTACATCCTGCTCTCCGCGACCGCGGGCCAGGTGGCGGACCGCTTCCCGAAGCCACGGGTGATCGTCTGGGCGAAGGCGGCGGAAATCGCGCTGATGGCGGCCGCCGCCATCGCCTTCCTGACGACCAGCGTGCCGGGGCTGCTCGCGGTGCTGTTCGGGCTCGGCGTGCAATCGACCGTCTTCGGGCCGCTGAAATACGGCGTGCTGCCGGAACAGCTGGCCGAGGATGAACTCGTCGCCGGCAACGGCGTGATCGAGGCGTCGACCTTCCTCGCCATCCTCGCCGGCACGGTCGCCGGCGGCGCGCTGATCCTGCTCTCATCGGGCGCGACGCTGGTCTCCGTTCTCGGCATCGCGGTCTCGCTGGTGGGCCTCTACGGCGCGTCGCGCATCCCGCCCGTTCCGGCGGCCAACCCGACGCTGGCAGTGTCGAGGAACATCCTCGCCGAGACGCTGCGCACCGTGCGGCAGGCCGTCGCGATCCGGCCGATCTGGCTTTCCATTCTCGGCATCTCCTGGTTCTGGACGGTCGGCGCCACGCTCCTGACCGCCTTCCCCGTGCTGGCGCGCGACACGCTGGGCGCGAACGGCCAGGTGGTGACGCTGTTCCTGACCGTCTTCGCCGTCGGCGTCGGCGCGGGCTCGCTGCTCTGCGCCAAGCTGCTGCACGGAGACGTCTCGCCGCGGCACGTGCCCTTCGCGGCCATCGGCATTTCCATCTTCTGCTGGGATTTCTCGTCGGCGACAGCCGGCGCGGCGGGCAGCCTGGCCGGCGTCGGCGCCGTGCTGACGAGCGTCGCGGGCTGGCGCATCCTGGTCGATCTCGCGCTGCTCGCGGCCTGCGGCGGCATCTTCTCGGTGCCGCTCTACGCCATCCTGCAGGAACGCTCGCCCGCCGATGGCCGCGCGCGGATGATCGCCGCGAACAACATCCTCAACGCGCTTTTCATGGTGGCCGGCGCCGGCGCCGCGGCGGGGCTCGCTGCGCTCGGGCTCGACGCGCCCGGCATCCTGGCGGTCACCGCGGTGGTGAACCTCGGCGTCGCCTTCTGGATCGTCAGGCTGCTGCCGCAGGAGGTCTACCGCGCGATCTTCCGCCTCTATTTCGAGACCTTCCACGGGGTCGAGGTCACGGGCCTCGAGAACTACCACGCCGCCGGCAACCGCGTGGTGATCGTGGCGAACCATCTGAGCTTCGCCGACGCCGCGCTCATCGCCTGCTACCTGCCTGATAGCCCGACCTTCGCGGTGAACACGCAGGCCGCCGAGAAGTGGTGGGCACGGCCCTTCCTGGCGGCAGTGGACATCTTCAAGGTGGACATCCAGTCGCCCTACGCCATCCGCCACATGGTCCAGGCCGTGCGCGACGACGGCCGCAAGCTGATGATCTTCCCCGAGGGCCGGCTGACCAAGACCGGCAGCCTCATGAAGGTCTATGAAGGCGCCGGCGTCGTCGCCGACAAGGCGGATGCGAGAGTGCTGCCCATCAGCATCGAGGGACTGCAATTCACGCGCCTCGGCCGCATGAAGGGCAAGCTGTCGATGCACTGGTTCCCGCGCCTCTCGGTCAACGTCATGCCGCCCGTCACGCTGAAGCCCGAAGGCGTCGAGCACATGATGCCGCGCAAGCGGCGCGAGGCCATCGGCCGCGCGCTGCAGGATCTCATGATCGAGACGGTCTTCCACGCCAAGCGCACGGAGACGACGATCTTCTCCGCCTTCCTCGACGCACGCGCGCTGCATGGCTGGCGCATGGTCATCGCCGAGGACGTGAACCGCCAGCCCGTCACCTACAACCGGCTCGCCCTCGGCGCGGCCGTGATGGGACGCAAGCTCGCCGCGGTGGCCGATGCCAATGCCGGCGACCCGACCGCGATGGAAGCGCAGAACATCGGGCTGATGCTGCCCAATTCGGTGGCCGCCCTCACCGCCTTCCTGGGGCTCCAGGCCTTCGGGCGCGTGCCCTGCATGCTGAACTTCAGCGCCGGTTCCGACGGCATGCTCGCCGCCTGCCGCACGGCGCGGGTCAGGACGGTGGTGTCCTCCCGCGCCTTCGTGGAGAAGGCGAAGCTCACCGCCGTCGCCGAACGCATGGCGAAGGAGGTCGCCTTCTACTGGCTCGAGGATCTGCGCCCCGGGCTGACGCTGGGCGACAAGCTGCGCGGGAAATTCGACACGTTCTTTCCCCGCGCCCTGCCCGGCGCGCGGAAGAGCCCGGGGGACTGGGCCGTGGTGCTCTTCACCAGCGGCTCCGAAGGCACGCCCAAGGGCGTGGTGCACAGCCATCGCTCGATGCTCGGCAATTGCGCGCAGATCGCCTCGGTGATCGACTACACCTCCTCGGACGTCGTCTTCAACGCCATGCCGATGTTCCACTCCTTCGGCCTGCAGGGCGGCACGCTGCTGCCGCTGCTGCACGGCGTGCGCTCCTTCTACTACCCCTCGCCGCTGCACTACCGCATCGTGCCGGCGCTGATCTACGACACCGATGCGACGATCTGCTTCGGCACCGACACCTTCCTGAATGGCTGGGCGCGCTATGCCCATCCCTACGATTTCTACGCCATGCGCTACATCTTCGGCGGCGCCGAGAAGATCCGCGAGGAGACGCGGCGCCTGTTCGCAGACCGCTTCGGCGTGCGGCTGCTGGAAGGCTATGGCGTGACCGAGACGGCGCCGGTGCTCTGCACCAACACCGCGATGAACTGCCGCCCCGGCACGGTCGGCCGCTTCCTGCCCGGCATCACCTGGCGGCTGGAGCCGGTCCCCGGCGTGGAGGGCGCGGGCAGGCTGCACGTCGCGGGGCCCAACATCATGCTCGGCTACCTGCTGTCCGCCAATCCCGGCGTGCTGGTGCCCTGCGATGGCGACTACGACACGGGCGACATCGTCGCCGTGGATGCGCAAGGCTATGTGGAGATCCGCGGCCGCGCGAAGCGCTTCGCGAAGATCGCGGGTGAGATGGTCTCGATGGCGGCGGCCGAGAGCTTCGTCGGCTCGCTCTGGCCCGACGCGCAGCATGCCGTCATCAGCCAGCCCGACGCGCGCAAGGGCGAGATGCTGCTGCTGGTGACGACGCATCGCGACGCGGAACCCAGGGATCTGCTCGCCCAGGCCCGCGCCAGGGGAATCCCTGAACTCATGGTGCCGCGCGCGGTGATGGTCGTGGACAGCATGCCGCTGCTCGGCACCGGCAAGGTGGACTACCCGGCCGTGCAGCGCGTGGTGGCGGCGCGCACGGCCCCGGCCGAGGAGTCCGCCGCGGCGGGCTGAGCCTCAGCCGCCGCGCGCGATCCAGTGCCGCGCGATATCCGCGCGGCGCGCGACCCAGGCGCCCGGTGTCTTCGACGCGTGCTCCAGCAGCATCTCGAGCCCCCGCATGCGCGCGGGGCGCCCGATGATGCGCAGATGCAGCCCGACCGACATCATCTTCGGCGCCGTCCTGCCTTCGCGCATCAGCCAGTCGAAGGCGCTGATGCAGTAACGTGCAAAATCCTCGGGCTGGACGAAGCCGCCGCCGGGGGAGAAGCGCATGTCGTTGGTGTCGAACGCATAGGGCAGGATGACATGCGGACGGCCCGCGACCTGCACCATGCGCGGCAGATCGTCGTCATAGGCGTCGCTGTCGTAGAGGAAGCCGCCTTCCTCGACGATCAGCCGGCGCGTGTTGACCGAGGAGGCGCTGCGCGTGTGCCAGCCGACGGGGCGCGTGCCGCTGGCCTGTTCGATCGCCGCGACGGTCGCGGCGATGACCGCGCGTTCCTGCGTTTCCTCCATCTGCGCATGGGTCTCCCAGCGCCAGCCATGGGCGCTGACCTCATGCCCTCGCGACGCGGGTTCGGAGGCCAGCATCGGCGTCGCCGCCACCGCGCGGCCACAGGACGAAAACGTGGCCTTCACGCCGAAGGCATCGAACAGATCGAGAATCCGCCACAGCCCGGCACGCGCGCCATAGGCAAAATGCGTCTCCATGCAGGGGTCGGGCCTGCCCAGCACTTCCTCGCGCACCTCATGCACGCTCTCGTTCCGCTCGTCCCCGCTGGCGAGCGACAGCTCCGCCCCTTCCTCGACATTCACCACGAAGGAGACCGCAAGCCGCGCGCCATCGGGCCAGCGCGGATCGGGCGGATTGCGGCCATGGCCCACCAGGTCGCGTTCGGGCGGCGGCATGGCCCCGGGGAGCGGCATGGCGTTCTCCGTGTCTGTCGCGCGCAGCGTGGCCATCCCCGGCGCCCCAGGCAAGCACGCTGGACGCCGCGCGCCGGCGCCGCCACTCTTCGCCGCACCCGCCAGGAGAGCGCCGCCATGCCCGCCCCCATCCTGATCCGCAATGCCGCCTGGGCCGTACTGTGGGACGAAGCGGCGAAGCGGCATGTCTACGCGCACGACATGGATGTGCTGCTGCGCGATGGTCGCATCGCGGCGATCGGCAGGCACGACGCCGGCGCGAAGCCGCCCGCGGGCGCCGAGATCGTGGATGGCCGGCAGATGATGGTCATGCCCGGCCTCATCAACATCCACACCCACCCGACGACTGAACCCGGCGCGCGCGGCGTGCGCGAGGACCACGGCGTGCCGGAACAGCAGATGACCGGGCTGTTCGAACGCCTGCAGGCCCTGCGGCTGGACCAGCAGGGCCAGGAAGCGGCGATGCGGCTGTCCTATTCCGAACTGCTCTCGGCCGGCGTCACGACGGTGGTGGATTTGTCGCCGCCCTTCCCGAAC
>JAYRQX010000801.1:0-6418 GCA_041910415.1 Acetobacteraceae bacterium
CCGGTCGCGCTGTGCGGCCCTGATCGCCGTCAGCCCCTCCGGCAGCAGGACGATCGCCGCGACGATGACCCCGACCAGCTTCAGCGGCGCACCGATCGCGTGCACGCCGCTGGTGATGAAGGGCGCCAGCGACTTCGACAGCAGCACCACGGCCATCAGCGAGACCACCAGCAGCCCCGCCGAGATGGCGGCGATCCGCCCGCTCGGCGGCGGCTCGTGCTCCCCGTCCTCCATCCCCGGCGGGACGAAGTAGTCGCGATGGCGGATCGTCTGGACGAAGACGAAGGCCGCGTAGAGCGCCAGGCAGGTGCCGCTGACGAAGAAGAGCTGGAAATTCGTATAGTAGGGGCCCGGCGAGGTGATGGTGAAGTTCGGCAGCACCAGCGTGACGACGACCATGGGCAGCAGCACGGTCAGGAAGGCCTGGGCACCCTCGATGCGGAAGGCCTGCACGCGGTGGCGCATGGTGCCGACGACGATGCAGAGCCCGGCGATGCCGTGCAGCACGATGATCACCGTCGCATGCACCGAATCGCGCGCCAGCGCCGGATTCGGATCGCCCGAGAGCATGAGGGAGACGATCAGCGCGACCTCGATGATCGTCACCGCGAGGGAGAGGATCAAGGTGCCGAAGGGCTCGCCCACGCGATGCGCCACCACCTCCGCATGATGGACGGCGGCCAGCACGCTCGCGACCAGCAAGGCCGCGAAGGCGACGCCGGCCAGCGGCGAACCGCTCTTGCCCAACAGGAACCAGAGGCCGAGTCCGGCCGCGGGGGCGGTCCAGGCGTAGAGCGGTACCTTGTCTCCGTGCGCGCCGGCCATGCTCTCCCCCGTTCCGGTCCGATGCTATTCCGCCGGCGCGCCAACGGTCATCCGCACGCCGGGCCCGCCGGCGCGATCGGCCTCGATGAGCATCACCCCCGCGCCTTGCAGCACCGCACGGATCGCCGCCGCGCTGGCGCGGTGCAGACTGTGCCGACCGCTCTCGAAGCCGCGGACCGTGCCTTCGGCCACCCCGGCGCGGGAGGCGAGATGCCCCTGCGTCCAGTCGAGCAGAGCGCGCGCGGCGCGGCACTGGGCGGCGGTCAGCATCGGTTCGGTCGGCATGAGAAATGTTGGCGGAAAACGTTGAAATTGCCTCTGTTCGTCAATATCTAGGCCCGGCGACGGCGTTGAACAAGGAGAATGCGTGCTTGCCCGCCCATGACACGCCCTTGATCGCAACGATCGCGGCCGGATTCGTCCTGGCGTTCGTCTTCGGCATGGCGGCGCAGCGGCTGCGCACCTCGCCGCTCGCGGGCTACCTGATCGCGGGGATCGTGGTGGGCCCTTTCACGCCGGGCTTCGTCGCCGACCAGGCCCTGGCGCAGGAACTGGCCGAGATCGGCGTCATCCTGCTGATGTTCGCGGTCGGGCTGCATTTCTCGCTCAAGGACCTGCTGGCCGCGCGCGCCATCGCCCTGCCGGGTGCCATCGCGCAGATCGTCGTGGCCACGCTGCTCGGCATGGGTCTCGCCGCCTGGCTCGGCTGGGGCGTCGGGGCGGGGCTGGTCTTCGGGCTTGCGCTCTCCGTCGCCTCCACCGTCGTCCTGGTCCGCGCGCTGCAGGAACGGCGCATCATGGAGACCGAGCGCGGGCGCATCGCGGTCGGCTGGCTGATCGTCGAGGACCTCGTGATCATCCTCGCGCTGGTGCTGCTGCCGACGCTGGCGCCGCTGCTGCAAGGCGACACGCAGGTGCCGCTCGGCGCCCTCGCCACGGCGGTCGGGCTGACGCTGCTCAAGGTCGGCACCTTCGTCGCCATCATGCTGGTGGCGGGACGCCGCGTGATCCCCTGGATCCTGCACGCCGCCGCGCATACCGGGTCGCGCGAACTGTTCCGCCTGTCCGTCTATGCGGTCGCGCTCGGCATCGCCTACGGGGCGGTGAAGCTGTTCGATGTGAGCTTCGCGCTGGCGGCCTTCTTCGCCGGCATGGTGCTGGCCGAAAGCCAGCTCAGCCAGCGCGCGACCGAGGAAGCCCTGCCGCTGCGCGACGCCTTCGCCGTGCTGTTCTTCGTCTCTGTCGGCATGCTGTTCGACCCCGGCGTGCTGGTGGAGCACCCGCTGCATGTGCTGGCGGCGCTCGCCATCATCGTGTTGGGCAAGTCGGCCGCGGCCTTCCTGATCGTGCGCGCCTTCGGGCATCCCACGGGCACGGCGCTCACCATCTCGGCAAGCCTCGCGCAGATCGGCGAGCTGTCCTTCATCCTGGTGGGGCTGGGCCTTGCGCTCGGCCTGCTGCCGGCCGAGGGGCGGGACCTCGTGCTGGCGGGCGCCATTCTCTCGATCCTGCTCAATCCGCTGCTCTTCGCGGCTCTGGACCGCTGGGCACCCGCCGCACCGCTGCCCGCCCCGAAGCCTGCCGCGCCGAAGCCGCCGCCGGGGCATGAGGTGGTGGTGGGCTATGGCCGCGTCGGCAGCCTGGTCGGTGCGCGGCTGTCGCAGGCCGGGCGCCGCGTCGTCGTGATCGAGGAGGGGGAGGAGGCGATCGAGGCGGCCCGCGCCGATGGCGCCGAGGTCGTCACCGGCAACGCCGCGGACCCCCATGTGCTGGCCGAGGCCGAAATCGCCGCCGCCGCCCGGATCTTCGTCACCATCCCCGAACCCTTCGAGGCCGGCCAGGTGGTGGAACAGGCGCGCGCCGCGAACGACGCCGTGCCGATCCTGGCCCGGGCGCATTCGGAAGCCGCCGTCGCGCATCTCGACGGCCTCGGCGCCACGCTGACGGTCATGGGCGAGCGCGAGATCGCCCAGCGCATGATCGAGCACGCGCTTGGCCGCGGCCGGAAGTGACGGCTGCCCGCCGCGATCACGCCTGCGCGAGACCGACCCCGCCGCGATATCCCTGCCGTCATGGGCGGGCCGATACTGCCTGTTCGCAAGGAGGATCGGTCATGGGTCTGTTCGATTTCGTGCGCAGCGCAGGGCGCATCCTCGGTGGTCCAAGCGCCGCGGTCGCGGCTGCGATCCAGGACGCCGCCAGCAAGCCCCACCAGGACCCGCCACCGAGCGCCGATGCGGTGAAGGCCGAGATCAAGCGGGTGGGGCTTCCGGACGAGGCGGTGCACGTCGCGGTGGACGGCGAGACCGTGCACATCAAGGGCAAGGTCCTCGATGCCGCCACCAAGGAGAAGCTGATCCTTGCCGCCGGCAATATCCAGGGCGTCGGCAAGGTCAGCGAGGATATCGAGACCGAGCAGGCTGGCGCGGTGTCCGAATTCCACACGGTACAGAAGGGCGACAACCTCTCGAAGATCGCGCAGAAATACTACGGCTCCGCGAGCAAATACCCCGCGATCTTCGAAGCCAACAAGCCGATGCTGACCGATCCCGACAAGATCTATCCGGGCCAGGTCCTGCGCATCCCGAAATAGCGCCCCGCGGCGGGGAGGAGCGGCACTCCTCCCCGCGGCGGCCTCAGCGGTCCCGTCGCGCGCGGCGCGGCCGGTCGGCGGGCGGGGCAGCCTGCATCAGCCCCTGGCGGTCCATCCAGCGCTGGATGCGCGCGGCGACGTCGTCGCTGTTCAGGTCCATCATGATCATGTGACTGTTGCCGCGCACGCCTTCGGCCGGCATGTCGAGCGTGTCCGCCGTGCCGCCCGCCTGGCGGATCTGGCCCTGCCAGCGGTCGATGTTGGTCCGCACGCGCTCCCAGAAGGCGTTGCCCTGGATGTGGTCGCCCCAGACGACCAGGTGCGGGATCTGTCGGACCCGCGCGGCATCGGCGGTCTGCGGCGGCGCGCCCGAAGGTTCGACGGCGATGACCGCGCGCACCTTGTCCGGCGCGTTCAGCGCCATGTTGAACCCGAAATTCCCGCCCTGGCTGTGCACCACGACGACGCAGGGGCAGACGCGCTGCACGAGCGCGTCATAGGCCGCCTGGATCTGCGGGTCCGTCGTCACCCAGCGCGGTACCGACTGGCGCATGAAGTCGTTCCAGGCGGCGACAGGGAAGCGGCTGTCGGCATAGGCGCGGCGCTGCGCAGGGTCGGCGTTCCAGCCGGATTGTTCGCCGACGCGGAACAGGCCCCAGCCTTCGCCCATGGTGCGGAACACCGGCTCGCCCGCGAGCAGCTGCGGGAAGCGCGCCCAGCCGGAGCGCCCGCGCTCCATGGCGTCGGTCACGAAGACGTCGTGGCCCCCGCGCAGGAAATGCATCTGCCAGCCGGGGCGGCCGTCGGGCGTGGTCTCATAGGTGACGCCGGTGAGCCCGCCGCCATGGGCGAGGATCAGCGGGTAGCGCGCCCGCGGAGTCTGCAGCCTGACGTATTGCGCATACATCTGCCCGACCATGAACTGGCCGTTGGGGTTGATGCGCATCGACGGCCCGCCGGCAGAAAAGACGATGTCCTGCTCCGGCAGGCCGCTGAGCTCGGCGACGCGGCCGCCGACATGGAAGCTGCCAACCTCCCGGATGCGGAGTGGCGCCGTATCGCCGCGGTGTGCGCGTGGGGCCGGCCCGCCGCCGGCGGGACCGGGCTGCGCCTGCGCGGCGCCGGCGAGAACAGCGCCAAGGGCGAGGATGCCGAGAGCGGAGCGGTTCATGATGACGTTTCCCCATTTCTGTTCTCGATGGCGAACCAAGTCTGGCACGCTGGCCCCGCCATGGCGACAGGCGGCGCGTTCGATGCCGGTGGTGAAGCGTTTCATCGCTGTGCGGCATGGGGCCAGGTAGCCAGGAGATCGGCGGAGAAGCCCCGCGGCCCACCCGGTTGGAGGCAAGGATGCGCACATTGGGACGATACGGCGCCGTGGTCGGGATCCTGGCCTCCTTCGCCGCGGCAGCCCCTGCGCAGGCCCAGGCCTCATGTGTCGGGCGGCCCGATTTCGATGCGTGCATGGCGGCCATCCTCCAGGGACAGCAGGCGCGGGTCGCCGCCAGCCAGCAGGCGATTTTCCAGCAATACCTCGCCGCCTACGGCCCCTGGCTCCGCCAGCAATACGCGACCTATCGCGCGCAGGGCGGGCCCATGAGCTTCGAGCAGTTTGCCTATTGGAACCTGATGACGGCCAACGGGACGAATGTGCAGGGTGCGCTGGACGCGCAGCGCCAGCAATTCGAAGCCAATCAGCGCGCGCATGCGACCGTCCAGCAGGGTTATGACGCCTACAACCAGCAATGGTGGCAGAACCAGCAGCGGCAGTCGGCGGCCGTTGGCCGCTACACGACCGAAGCGATCCGCGGCCAGGCGCCCTATGTGGACCCTCGGACGGGGCAATCGGTGCTGCTGCCCATGAATGCGGCGCCGGGCCAGCCCTTCAACTGGGGTGGCGAGATCTATGTGCGGGATAATACGGGCGCCTTCTACCACCGTCAGGGCAATGGCTGGATCCCGCTCCAGCCCGGTCGTTGAATTCCGGGACGTCCTGCACGCGGTGGCGGTAGCGCCGGTGCTTGGCTAGTCTCGTGCCAATGGCCCCGCACGATTCCGCCCCCGCCGCGACCGAGGCCGTGCCGACGCGCGACGGGCTGTGGCCCATGCCGCCCGGCCCGCCGCATGAGGAGAAGCACTTCACCCAGAACGAGGTGGTGCGCGACCTCGTCATCGGCACGGCGGACGGACTGACCGTCCCCTTCGCGTTGGCGGCCGGCCTGTCGGGAGCGGTCGCCGCCAACCCGCTGATCGTGACCGCGGGCCTGGCCGAGATTGCGGCGGGCTGCATCGCCATGGGGCTCGGCGGCTACCTCGCCGCGCGCACCGAGGCCGATCACTACGCGGCGGAACGCCGGCGCGAGGAGCAGGAAACCCACGACTACACCGATCGCGAGCGCTGGGAGGTCGCGGCCATCCTGCATCGCTATGGCGTGCGCGGGGATGCGCTGCGGACGGCCGTCGATTCCATCTGCTCGGAGCGCAAGCGCTGGGTGGATTTCATGATGCGCTTCGAGCTCGATTTGCAGGAACCGGCGCCCGAGCGCGCCGGGCAATCGGCCGCGACGATCGGCGGTGCCTATGTGGTGGGCGGGCTGATCCCGCTGGCCCCCTACATGCTGATGGCGAGCACGATGGGCGCGCTGACGGTTTCGGCGACCGTCACGGCCTTCGCGCTGGCGGGATTCGGCTGGCTGAAGGCGGCGGCGACGGGGCTGCCGCGCATGAGGGGCGCGGTGCAGACGCTGGCCATCGGCGGGTTGGCGGCGGCGGTCGCGTATGTGGTGGCGAAGGCCGTGGGTGGGTAGGGAGGCGTTTGGCCCCTACCGTGCCTTCACCGGCCGGCTCGCAAAACTGTCCTGCGGCACCCCCTTGCCGAGCGACATGTGGCTGTGCACGCCGAGCCAGCGTCCATCTGGCTGCTTCTGCAGCACGATGGTCGCGCGGCCGGGGCGGGGGAATTCCGTGCCGTCCTGGTGCCAGCCCGTGCTGGTCCAGGGC
>JAYRQX010000802.1:0-2850 GCA_041910415.1 Acetobacteraceae bacterium
CCGCGCCTGGGTCAGCCGGTGGTCTATGAAAGCCGCGCCGGCGCCGGCGGCGCCACGGGCATGCAGTTCGTGGCGCAGGCCAATGATGGCCACACCTTCCTGATCACCTCCAACGCCATCGCGACCCTGCCGGCCATGCGGCGCGAGCCCGGCTTCGATCCCTTCACCGATCTGCCGCCAGTGACGCTGGTGACCGAATCCCCGCTCGTGCTCACCGTGCGCGCGAACGGGCCGGCGACGCTCGCGGCCTATCTCGCCCGCGCGCGCGAGACACCGGGCAGGGTCTCCTGGGGCACCTCCGGCATCGGATCGGCGACGCATCTCGCCGGCGCGCTGCTCATGCAGAAGGCGGGTGTCGAGCTTCTGCACGTGCCCTATCGCGGCGCGACGGTCGCGCTGAACGCGCTGCTCGCGGGCGACACGGACAGCATCATCGGCGACATCTCGATCGTGCTGGAACATGTGCGCGCGGGCACGGTCCGCGCCCTCGGCGTCAGCACGACCGCGCCCTCCCCGCTGCTGCCCGGCGTGCCGGCCATCGCGGGCGCCGTGCCGGGCTACGACGTGCCCTTCTGGATCGCCCTGTTTGCCAGCCGCCACAACCCGCCCGAGGGCAACGCCAGGCTGATGCGCGAAATCGCGCCGCTGCGCGAAGGCGAACTCGCCCAGCGCATGGCCGAACGCGGTGCACGGCTGCTGCTCGACGGCCCCGCGCCGCTCGCGGCACGCATGCGATCGGATGTCGCGCAGTGGCGCCAGGTGGTCGCCGCGGCCGGCATCCAGCCCGAATAGCGCCAGCCGGGCCCGCGCGCCCGGATGACGCGACGGCGTGCAGCACGTCGCGCGCAGCGGGATCGCGCCCTGTGGCGCGACCGCATCACGGCCGCATGGTGAAGCGCGCCTGTCCGGGCCTGACCTGCCGCGCCGCGAGTTCGGCGAAGTCGCAGAGCAGCGGGCGGGTCTCGCGCGGATCGATGATCTCCTCCACCCAGAAGGCCTCGGCCGTGCGGAAGGGAGAGCGGAGCTGTTGCAGCCGGCGCTCGATCTCCCCGATCGTCGCGTCCTTGTCCTCGGCGGCCGCGATCTCGGCGGCATAGGCGGCCTCGACGCCGCCTTCGAGCGGGAGCGATCCCCAGCGCGCGGACAGCCAGGCATAGCGCAGCGAGAAGCGGCCGGCGGGCTGGTGCACGACGCCCGCCACGCCGAAGGCATTGCGCATGATCATGGTGCACCAGGGCACGCTCGTCTGGTTCACCGCCGCCATGGCCCGCACGCCGAGCCGGATGGTTGCCGTGCGCTCGGCCTCCAGCCCGACGGCAAAGCCCGGACAGTCCATCAGGTAGACGATGGGCAGATGAAAGGTCTCCGCGAGATCCACGAAGCGGATGATTTTCGTGCACGCATCCGCCGTCCAGGCGCCGCCATGGAAGACGGGGTCGCTCGCCATCAGCGCGACCGGACGGCCATCGAGGCGCGCGAAGCCCGTGATGATGGAGCGACCGTACTGGCGACCCATCTCGAAGAAGCTGCCGCGATCCACCACGCTCTCGACGATCGGGCGCACCTTGTAGGCGCGGCGCGGGTCGCGCGGGATGGCGCGGATCAGCGCCTCGTCGCGCCGCGTGGGATCGTCGCGCGAGCGCTCCACCGGCGGCAGCTCGTCGATGGAGCTCGGCAGGTATGACAGGAACCGGCGCGCGCGCTCGAAGGCCTGCTGCTCGGTCTCCACCGCATCGTCCACGCCGCCGGCGCGCGTCTGGATCTCCCAGCCGCCCAACTGCTTCTTCTCGAGCGCCTCGCCGAGCCGCGCGACGACCGGCGGCCCCGCGACGAACATCGCCGAGGTCTCCTTCGTCATGACGGAGTAGTGGGACGCCGCGAGCCGCGCCGCGCCGAGCCCCGCGACGGAGCCCAGGCCGAGTGCGACGACCGGCACCTGGCCGAGATTCCAGGTCGTCTGGTGATAGAGCTGCGTGCCGCCGACGCCGCCCGGCAGATTGGCGCGCCCCGTCGTCTCGATGGTCTTCACCGACCCGCCGCCGCCCGAGCCCTCGATGATGCGGAGGATGGGCAGGCGCAGCTCGCAGGCCATGCGCTCGGCCATGATCGGCTTCTCGCGGATGGTCGCGTCCGCGCTGCCGCCGCGCACCGTGAAGTCATCGCCGACGATGACGACCGGCCGGCCATCCAGCTTCGCGCGGCCCATGACGCAGTTGGACGGCGTGAGGCCTTTCAGTTCCCCGTCGGACCCGTATTCCGCCCGTCCCGCGATGGCGCCGACCTCGTGGAAGGAGCCGTCATCCGCCAGCGCGGCGACGCGCTCGCGCACGGTGAGCCGCCCGCCATCGTGCTGGCGCCTGACCTTGTCGGCACCGCCCATCTCGCGCGCCATCGCCTCGCGACGCCGCAGTTCCTCAAGTTCCGCTTCCCAGTTCATCGGGCCTGACGCTTCCCCAACCAGCGCGGCAGCATCCCGCCGCCGGGGCCGGCCATCAAGCCGGGGTGGCGATCAGCCGCTCGGCGGGCTGCCGTCGCCGGGCGGCGAGACCACGTCGCGGCGCAGGAAATAGAGTTCGAGCGCGGGCACCCCGGGCGGCGGGTTGGCCAGGCGCAGCAGCACGAGATCGGCTTCCGCGCGGAGCAGGATCCACTCGCTCACGCGGAAGGTCGTCGCGCATCCGCCCTCGCGCCTGGTCTGCGCGGCAAGCCGCGGCGGGGCGTCGCGGAGCCCCTCCGCGCCGCGCAGCATGCGGACCGCCTCCGGCACGGCGCAGCCGATCGTGCGATCCGCCACGACACGCCAGCGCGGTTGCCTTGGTGCCTCGGGCGGCGGCAGGGCGGCCTGCTGCC
>JAYRQX010000803.1:0-2676 GCA_041910415.1 Acetobacteraceae bacterium
CCCCGGCCGCGCCCGCGCAGCAGGGCCAGGCGCAGGCCCCCTTGCCATCGCCGCAGCAGAGCCATGGCACGACGCCGGGCCGGCGCTACGAGCCGAGCATGGATTCCCTGGGCGGCGCGCCTGCGCGGCCACCGGGCGCCGAACCCGGCGTGCCGACCATGACCGCCGAAGAGTTCAACGAGGCGCGGCAGATCTACTTCGAGCGCTGCGCCGGTTGCCATGGCGTGCTGCGCCGCGGCGCCACCGGGCGCGCGCTGACCACCGACATCACCCGCGAGCGCGGCCTCGAGGCGCTGCGCGACTTCATCAACTTCGGCTCGCCGGCGGGCATGCCGAACTGGGGCACCTCGGGCGAGTTCAACGATCGCCAGGTGGACCTGATGGCGCGCTACCTGCTGCAGGAACCGCCGACCCCGCCGGAATTCGGCATGGCGCAGATCCGCGAGACCTGGCGCGTCACCGTGCCGGTCGAGCGGCGGCCGACGTCGAAGCAGAACAATCTCGACATCGAGAACCTGTTCTCGGTGACGCTGCGCGACTCCGGTGAGATCGCGCTGATCGACGGCGCCACCTACCAGATCGTGAGCGTCATCCGCACCGGCTACGCGGTGCACATCACGCGCGTCTCCGCCTCGGGCCGCTATCTCTATGTCATCGGCCGCGACGGGCGCATCAACCTGATCGACCTGTGGATGCCGGTGCCGGAGTCGGTCGCCGAGATCCGCATCGGCCTGGAAGCGCGCTCGGTCGAGACATCGAAGGCGCAGGGCTACGAGGACCGCTTCATCATCGCGGGCGGCTACTGGCCGCCGCAATACGTGATCATGGACGGCTCGACGCTGGAGCCGCTGCGGGTCGAGACGACGCGCGGCTACACCGTGGACACGCAGGAATACCACCCGGAACCGCGCGTGGCCTCGATCGTCGCTTCGCACCACCGGCCGGAGTTCATCGTCAACGTCAAGGAGACGGGCCGCATCCTGCTGGTCAACTACGAGGACATCCAGAACCTCCGCGTGACCACCATCAATGCCGACCGCTTCCTGCATGATGGCGGCATGGACCGCAGCGGGCGCTACTTCCTCGTCGCGGCCAATGCGCGCAACCGCATCGGCGTGGTGGATACGCGCGAAGGCCGGCTGGTCCGCCTGATCGACGTCAGCACGACGCCGCATCCGGGGCGCGGGGCGAACTTCGTGCACCCGCAGTTCGGTCCGGTCTGGGCGACCAGCCACCTGGGCAGCGACGTCATCTCGCTCATCGGCACGGATCCGGAAGGCCATCCGGACCAGGCCTGGCGCGTGGTGCAGGAGCTGAACGGGCAGGGCGGCGGATCGCTCTTCATCAAGACGCATCCGAACTCCCGCCACCTCTATGTCGATACGCCCCTGCATCCCGAGGCGGAGATCGCCTCCTCGGTGGCGGTGTTCGACATCAACAACCTCGACCGGCCGCCGACCATCCTGCCGATCGGCCAGTGGTCCGGCATCACCGAAGGCCAGCGTCGCGTCGTGCATCCGGAGTTCAACCGGCAGGGCACGGAAGTCTGGTTCTCGGTGTGGAACTCGCAGGCGCAGGAATCGGCCATCGTCATCGTGGATGACCGCACGCTGCAACTGCGCCACGTCATCCGCGACCGCCGGCTGGTGACGCCGACGGGCAAGTTCAACGTCTACAACACGCAGCGCGACATCTACTGATCGCGAAGGCCGCGGAAGGAGGATGGCCATGCCGGACGGGATGACGAACGGAACGCTCTCGCCCGGCATGGTTCACCTGGTCGGTGCCGGGCCGGGAGACCCGGACCTCCTGACCATCCGCGCCCTCAGACTCATCGAGAATGCCGAGGCGGTCGTCTATGACCGCCTCGTCTCGCCCGAGATCATGGCGCTTGTTCCGTCCGGGGCGCTGCGCCTCGATGTCGGCAAGCTCCCGGGGCTGCACCGCGTGCCGCAGCCCGAGATCAACGCGCTGCTTGTCGATCTGGCGCGGCGCGGACTCGACGTCGTGCGCCTGAAGGGCGGCGACCCCTACATCTTCGGCCGCGGCAGCGAGGAGGCGGAGCATCTTCGCCGCCACGGCATCGAATTCGACGTGGTGCCCGGCATCACCTCCGCCGCCGCCTGCGCCGCCGCGATCGGCGTGCCGCTGACGCATCGCGGCATGGCGAACAGCGTGCGCTACGTCACCGGCCACTGCCAGGGCGACGGGCCGCTCGTCCTCGACTGGCAGGGCCTGGCCGATCCCGACACCACGCTGGTGATCTACATGGGGCTGGCGCAGATCGCGCACATCGCGGCCGCGCTGGTCGCGGCTGGCCTGTCCGCGGACACGCCTTTCGCCGCCGTGCAGAACGGCACCACGCCGCGCCAGCGCCACCGCATCGGCACGCTGGGGGATGCTGCGGCGATCGCGGCCTCGCTGCCGGAAGGCGGTCCCGTGCTCTTCATCGTCGGCCGCGTCGTCGCCATCGCGCCGCGCCTGGCCGCTTCCCCCCGCCGCGCAGAGGCGCATCATGGCATCCCGGCACTGGCGTGATGCAATTCTCGCTATTGCGCTGCTTGTGTTGCCGGCGGCCGCGCCCTCGCCGCAGCGGCAGGAGGAGTTGCGCCATCTTCTGCTGCACGATTGCGGGTCCTGCCACGGCATGACAATGCGGGGCGGCCTGGGCCGCCC
>JAYRQX010000804.1:0-5919 GCA_041910415.1 Acetobacteraceae bacterium
CGGACGCCGCAGGTGATCCGCACGGGATAGGCGAGCGGGCGGAAATACCGGCAGCCGGTCTCGACCACGAGCCCGATCACGGGGCTCTTCTGGATGTCGAGCACGCCGCTGTCGATCAGCCACATGTTCACGGCCGTGTCGAAGAAGGAATAGTAGGTGACGTTGTTGATGTGGCCGTAGGCGTCGTTGTCCGACCAGCGCGTGGTGATCACGACAGGATGCTTGTAGTCGGCGAGCGTGCCGGTCGCGGGGCGCTGGCTCATGGAAACTCCTGCGGTGCTGCCCTGCCTTTATGACCGCACGGCAGGCGGGGACAAGGCTCCGCGATGTGGATCGCCGCGACGCCGTTGCCGCTTCCCTTCCCTGGAAAGCATGGTGCAGGCTCCGGCATCACGATGGCTGGGAGAGGACGCATGGCGAACCCCGAAGGGCGCCCGACCTGGTACGAACTCATGACGACGGACCCGGACGCGGCGCAGGAATTCTACACGCGCGTCGTGGGCTGGACCGCCTCGCCCTCGGGCATGGAGGGCACCGGCGACTACCGCATCCTGACGGCGCCCGATGGTCATCCCATCGGCGGCATCATGGCGATCCCCGCGGGCGCGCCGATGCAGCCCGGCTGGTTCAGCTATCTCAGCGTCGCCGACACCGACGCGACCCTTGCGGCCATCGAGCGGCGCGGCGGCAAGGTCCACATGCCGCCCATGGACATCCCCGAGGTCGGGCGCTTCGCGATGGTGGCGGACCCGCAGGGTCTGGTCTTCTACGTCATCGCGGGCGGGATGCCGGACTCGCGCGCCTTCGACAGCGACGCGCCCGGCCATTGCGCGTGGAACGAGCTCGTCACGCCGGACCAGAAGGGGGCGCTCGCCTTCTATGGTGCGCTGTTCGGCTGGACGAACACCGAGAACATGCCCATGGGCGAGATGGGCGACTACGCCTTTGTCGACCATGCCGGCACGCGACTCGGCGCCATCATGCAGCAGCAACCGCAATGGCCGCCGCGCTGGTTCTATTATTTCCGCGTGCCTTCCATCGCCGCGGCGATGCAGGCCGCGAAGGACGCCGGTGGCGCGATCCAGTTCGGCCCACAGCCAGTGCCGGGCGGCGACGTCATCATCCTCGGCAGCGATCCGCAGGGTGCGGCGTTTGCGCTGGTCGGAAAGGCATGAGGAGAAGACGATGACCGATCGCGTTGCGATGCGCACCTGCCTGTGGTTCGACCATGGGGAGGCACGCAAGGCCGCCGAATTCTACGCCAGCGTCTTCCCCGACACCCATGTCGGGCCGGCGATGAAGGCCGCAACGGACTACCCGAGCGGCAAGCAGGGGAACGAGCTCACGGTGGCGTTCACCCTGCTCGGCCAGCCCTTCCTGGGGCTGAATGGCGGGCCGCACTTCAAGCCCAACGAGGCCGTCAGCTTCCAGGTCTTCACTGACACGCAGGAAGAGACCGACCGCTACTGGAACGCCATCGTATCCAATGGCGGCGCCGAGAGCCAATGCAGCTGGTGCCGGGACCGCTGGGGCTTCTCCTGGCAGATCGTGCCGCGCGCGCTGATGGAGGGCATGGCCGATCCCGATCCCGCCGCCGCGAAGCGCGTGATGGATGCGATGATGACGATGCGCAGGATCGACATCGCCGCGATCGAGCGCGCGCGGCGGGGTTAGGGACGCCGGCGCCCGGCCGGCCGGCACTGCCCCTGGGAATCGGGCGACGGCCGTTCACCGCCCGAGATGATGCAGAAGCGCGTTCAAATTCCGCGCGGGCGGCGGCAGGGCCGCACTTGCCGGCAGCGCGCGAATGGCGCCCTTTGCCTCCGATCGGACCTCCGAGGCCGTCATGCCGAATTCCTGCCGGAAGACGCGGCTGAAGCAGGATGGGTCGGGAATGCCCAGGGCTTCCGCGATGCTGCGGATGCTGCGCCGCTCCGCCGGGTCGATCAGCGCGCGGTGTATGGCGCGCAGCCGTTCCTTCTGGATCGTGCGCGCCACGCCTCCATCCGCTTCGAAGAGGCGGTAGAGCTGGCTGCGCGACATTCCGACCAGAAAGGCCAATCGGTCCGGACCGAACCTGACGGAGCCCAGATGGGCTCGGATCATGGAGAGCGCCCGGCCGCGCTGCCCGGCCTCGATCTGCGGTCGAGCGGCATGGAAGTGATCGCCGGACCTGGTCACGGCGGCACGGATCATGGCCAGGGTTGCCTTGGCCGCAAGCGCGCTTTCGGCGATCGTCATCCTGGGCAGTTGTTGCGCCAGCTCGTCCAGATGCGCGCGCAGGAGGCTGGCGAGCGTGCCTTCGAGCGTGCGCCCGATCAGCGCATCGAAGGCCGGCGCAATCTCCGGCAGTGCGTTGCGCGGGACGAAGACCAGGATCCATTCGGCCTCGGTCCGCGCGGTGACATTCGGCACGTGCAGCCCGGTCAGGAACAGGCTGCGGCTGTCGACCGGCACCGTACGCTCGCCATCGTCGTACAGCAGCCGGCCCCGACGGGGGAGAATGATGATCCAGTGGTCCAGCTGGTCCCGGCGGATCCCGTCGCGGTCACGACAATTGGTCACGCCGTCACCCGAACTCCAGGTGATGGCCAAAGGTCCGAGGCGCCAGGTCCGTTGGTCCGCTCGAAAGGCCTGCGGGCTGGCCTCGGGACGGGTCAGCTCCATCCAGGATCGATCCCGCCACGCGGCGAACTGAAGCCGGTGCGGAATATCGATCGTGGAGAAGCGGAGTTCCGGCAGGCAATCCGCCGCCGCGTCGCGAATGGCCGAGCCCGACGCGGCCGGAGGTGCGTCTGGCCGGGACGATTGATGGCCGGGCTTCACATGTCCGAGCATACTGCTTTCCCGCATCGGCATCGAGCCACACGAAACACGGGCGGTGCGCTTTGACAAGCGACGACGCCACGGCCGCTGTCGATCCTGGCGCAGCAGGCGCCCACGGCAGGAGCCGTCACGCGTGGCCCTTGCCCAGCATCACCGCCCGCGTCCAGAGCGCGAGGGCGAGCGTCACGGCGGCGGACAGCGCGAAGACCGAGCGATAGCCGCCGATGGCCAGCACGAGCGCGAAGGTCAACGACCCCACGCTCTGCCCGAGGAACAGCACCAGCGCGAAGGCCGAGACGGCGGTCGCGCGCGCTTCCGGCAGCGCTTCCGTCGCGCGCGCCTGCAGCACGCCGTGGAACATGTAGAAGCCGAAGCCGCAGACGATCTGGATCGGCACCAGCATCCACCAGGCCGGCACCGCCGCCATGGCGAGCAGCGTGACCGTCAGCAGCGCGCCGCCGATCAGCACCAGCCCGCGCTCGCCCGCCGCCGTCACCAATCGTCCGGCCATGCGGGTATAGGCGAAGG
The DNA here is from genome assembly GCA_041910415.1 of Acetobacteraceae bacterium. Lineage (GTDB taxonomy): Bacteria > Pseudomonadota > Alphaproteobacteria > Acetobacterales > Acetobacteraceae > JAYRQX01. Next base: position 3,355 of record JAYRQX010000804.1, read on the forward strand.
CGCCCAACCCGAAGCCCGCCACCACCAGCCCCGCGACGGCGGCCGAGGTGCCGAAGCGTTCGATCAGGAAGGCGCCGACGAAGGGAAAGGCGCCGCCGAACAGCGCGAGCCCGTCCACGAAACCCGCGATCATCAGCCGCCGCCCCGCGGGCTTCCTCGCCAGCACCAGGTACTGCCCGAGGCCGAGCCCGCGCGCATCAGGCGCCCCGCCCGCGCGCCAGGCCGCGGCGCCGATCCGCAGGCCGAGCAGCAGCGCGACGGCGAGCGCCAGCAGCGCGAGGACGAGAAAGGACACGCGCCAGCCGAACAGCTCGGCCAGCGCGCCGGACAGCGGCCCGGCCAGCAGCTGCGCCATCACCATGCCGGTGAGGAACTTTCCGATCGTCGCCTGGCGCTCGGCATAGGGCACGGCGTCGCCGATCCAGGCGATGCAGAGCGGGATCACCGCGCCGGCCAGGAGGCCCGTGATTGTGCGCAGCACCACCATGGACGGAAGGTCCCAGGCGATGGCGCAGGCCGCGATTCCGATGCCGTAGCTGCAGAGAGCGACCGTCGCGACGCGCAGCTTGCCGTAGCGGTCGCCGAGCGGGCCGGTGACCAATTGTCCCGCGCCGTACGCGAGCGAAAAGCCCGCCAGCATGGCAGCGGCGGCCGAGACACTGACAGAAAAATCCGCCGCGATCAGCGGCAGCACCGGGTCGAGCATGCGCATGCCGGCGCCGGTGGCGAAACCCGCCAGCGCCAGCAGCGGCAGGATCGAAAGGTCGGCCCTGTCGCTCGTGGTCAGCTTGCCTTGCGTACGGCGCGGATCGCTTCCGACAGGCCGCGCACCCGGTCCAGCACCTTGCGCACCGTGTCGGGGCGCGCGCGGCCCTGCTCGTCGAGCGACTCCGCCAGCGTGTCCACCAGCGCCGTACCCACCACCGCGCCATCGGCAAGCTGCGCGGCTTCGGCCGCCTGGTCCGGCGTGCGGATGCCGAAGCCGATGCAGATCGGCAGGTCGGTGTGCCTGCGCAGGCGCGGAATCGCAGCGGCGAGATCGGCGCCCGAGGCGCTGCGCGTGCCGGTGATGCCGGTGATCGAGACGTAGTAGACGAAGCCCGATGTATGCGCGAGCACGCGCGGCAGCCGTGCATCGTCGGTCGTCGGGGCGATCAGCCGGATCAGGTCCAGGCCGCAGGCGCGAGCAGACGGCTCGATCTCGTCGGCCTCCTCGGGCGGCACGTCCACGACGATCAGGCCATCGACGCCGGACGCCGCGGCATCGGTGCAGAAACGCTCGGTGCCGTAGGAGAGGATGGGATTGTAGTACCCCATCAGCACGATCGGCGTCGCGCTGTCCTCGCGCCGGAAGTCGCGCACCATCGCCAGCATGCGGTCGAGCGTTGCGCCCTGTTTCAGTGCGCGCAGCCCGGCGCGCTGGATCGAGGGACCGTCAGCCATCGGGTCCGTGAAGGGCACGCCGATCTCGATCACGTCCGCGCCCGCACCGGGCAGGCCGCGCAGGATCGCGAGCGATGTCGCGGGATCGGGATCGAAGCCTTCGAGGAAGGTGACGAAGGCGCGGCGGCCCTCGGCCTTCAGCGCGGCGAAGCGGGTGGCGATGCGAGACATTGTTATGCCCTCAGACGGCGGGCGGCGGCGGCGCCGCCTTGCCTTTCGCGCCCTGCGCCGGCGCATTGGCGAAAGCTGCTGGTCTGGGCGCGGTCGCGCCGTGCGCTCCCGGCCTGCTGCGCAGGCCGCCTGCCATCGGTCTGGCTCACAGCGTCACCCCCGCATGGTGCGCGACGGTGAAGATGTCCTTGTCGCCGCGGCCCGACAGATTCAGCACGATGATGCCGTCGCGCTTCATCGTGGGCGCCAGCTTCAGCACATGCGCCAGCCCATGCGCGGATTCGAGCGCAGGGATGATGCCCTCCAGCCGCGAGCAGAGATGGAAGGCCTCCAGCGCTTCGTCATCCGTCGCGCCGACATACTGCGCGCGGCCGATCTCGTGCAGCCAGGAATGCTCGGGCCCGATGCCCGGATAATCCAGCCCCGCGCTGATCGAATGCGCTTCCTGGATCTGCCCATGCGCGTCCTGCAGCAGGTAGGTGCGGTTGCCGTGCAGCACGCCGGGCCGGCCGCGGTTGAGCGAACAGGCATGCTCCTGCGTGTCCATACCCTTTCCCGCCGCCTCGACGCCGTACATCGCGACGCTCTTGTCATCCAGGAAGGGATGGAACAGCCCCATGGCGGAAGACCCGCCGCCCACCGCGCAGACCAGCGCATCGGGCAGGCGGCCTTCGGCGGCCAGCACCTGCTCGCGCGTCTCCTCGCCGATCACGCATTGGAAGTCGCGCACCATGGTGGGGTAGGGATGCGGGCCCGCGACCGTGCCGATGCAATAGTAGGTGTCGTGGACATGGGCGACCCAGTTGCGCAGCGCCTCGTTCATCGCGTCCTTCAGCGTCTTCGATCCGCTGGTCACCGGGATCACCTCGGCGCCCAGGAGTTTCATGCGGTAGACGTTCAGGGATTGCCGCTGCACGTCCTCGCTGCCCATGTACACCTGGCACTTCAGGC
>JAYRQX010000805.1:0-5827 GCA_041910415.1 Acetobacteraceae bacterium
GCGCCAGCCGTCGAAGACCACGTCGTAGCCGCTCTCGCGCAGCGTCGGCACGGAAGGCTGTTCCGGCGCACGCTCGGCCGCCATGACCACGAGCGGCATGAGGCGGCGGTCGCCGATGCCGGCGCCGAGCGCGCCGGTCGGCAGCGCGATCAGGTCCACCTGCCCCGCCCGGCGTGATTCCGGCTGCGGTGCAGAAGACCTCCATCGCCACATGCAGGTGGCTGAGCAATCCGGGCGTCGCATAAGTGAGCGTGCCGGGCCGGCTTTTTGCCCGCTCCAAGAGCGCGCCGATGGTGGTGATGCCGAGGGCGGGCGATGCGGCGAGGAAGACCGCATTCGTCACCAGCCGCGCGACCGGCACGAAATCCGCCGCCGTGTAGGTCAGGCGGTTCGCGAGCGGCTGGATGGTCATGGAGGCGAAATCCGCCTGCAGCACCGTCTCCCCATCCGGCGCCGCGCGCGCGACCTGCGCCGTGCCGATGGTGCCCGAGGCGCCGGGGCGGTTCTCGACCACCACCTGCCGCCCGCGATGCTGCCCGATCCAGGCGCCGAGCGCGCGGGCGAGAAGATCCGCCCCGCCGCCCGGCGGATAGGGCACGACGACGCGCAGCGGCCGTTCCTGCTGGGCGCGCGCCAGCGCCGGCCAGGCGAGCGCGCCGACGAGTACCGAACGGCGCAGCATGTCCTGGACCTTCCCTACAGCTTCACGCGGAAGAAGTGTGCGATCTCGCCCACGATGCCGCGGCGGAACAGCAGCACGGCGGCGACGAAGATGACGCCCTGAATCACCGTGACCCAGGCGCCCCATTCGGCCAGGTAGTTCTGCATGGTCACGATGACGGCCGCACCCACCACGGGCCCGAAGACCGTGCCGAGGCCGCCCACCAGGGTCATCAGCACCACCTCGCCCGACATCGACCAGTGCACGTCGGTCAGGGTCGCGATGCCGAAGACCAGCGACTTGGTCGCACCCGCCGCGCCGGCGAGCGTTGCGGACAGCACGAAAGCCATCAGCTTGTAGTCGTCCGTCCGGTAGCCGAGCGAGGTGGCGCGCGGCTCGTTCTCGCGGATCGCCTTCAGGACCTGGCCGAAGGGCGAATGGACGATGCGGTGGATCATCAGGAAGCCGCCCAGGAAGACCGCGGCGACGACCCAGTACATGGTCATGTCGGACCGGAGGGAGATCAGGCCGAAGAGATTGCCGCGCGGGATGGCCTGGATGCCGTCCTCGCCGCCCGTGAAGGGGGCCTGCACGCAGAAGAAGTAGATCATCTGCGCCAGCGCCAGCGTGATCATGGCGAAGTAGATGCCCTGCCGGCGGATCGCGATCCAGCCGAAGATCAGCCCCTGGAAGCCCGCGACCAGCGCGCCGAACAGGATGGCGAGTTCGGGCGTGAGCCCCCAGACCTTCGCCGTATGCCCCGCGATATAGCCCCCCATGCCGAAATAGGCGGCGTGGCCGAAGGAGAGCAGCCCGACATAGCCGATCAGCAGGTTGAAGGCACAGGCGAACAACGCGAAGCACAGCAGCTTCATCAGGAAGACGGGGTAGAGCATGAAGGGCGCGATCGCGAGGAAGGCGACCATCACGCCGAGCGCCGTCAACTGGGCTTTGGTGAAGCCCCAGATGCCGCTCTTCTCGATGGTGCCGCTGGCGAGGCGGCCTGGCATCGCGCTGGCAGCGGTGGAACCGTCGGCGGCCATGGGTCAGGCCCTCCCGAAAAGACCGGCGGGACGTGCGAGGAGCACGATCACCATGATGACGAAGATGACCGTCGCCGAGGCTTCCGGCCAGAACACTTTCGTGAGCCCCTCGATGATCCCGAGGCCGAAGCCGGTCAGCACCGAGCCCAGGATCGAGCCCATGCCACCGATGACGACAACCGCGAAGACGATGATGATGAGGTTGTTCCCCATCTGCGGGTTCACCGAATAGATGGGTGCCGCCAGCACGCCGCCGATGGCAGCGAGCGCCACGCCCGCGCCGTAGGTGAGCGTGACCATCAGCGGCACGTTCACGCCGAAGGCCTGGACCAGGGACGCATTCTCGGTCGCGGCGCGAAGATAGGCGCCAAGCCGCGTCTTCTCGATGATGACCCAGGTTCCGAGGCAGAGCACGAGGGCCGCCACCACCACCCAGATCCGGTAGTTCGGCATGAACATGAAGCCGAGATCGGACATGCCCGTCAGCTCCGCCGGCGGCCGGTACGGCAGGCCCGAAGAGCCGAACTCGTTGCGGAAGATGCCCTCGATGATGAGGCCGACGCCGAAGGTCAGCAGCAGGCCGTAGAGGTGGTCGAGCTTGTAGAGCTGGCTGATCATCAGCCGCTCCAGCAGCACGCCGGTCGCGCCCACGACGATCGGGCCGATGAGGAGCGCCCACCAGTAGGAAATGCCCTGCGGGAACATCGCACCCAGGGCGTTCGCGATCGGCCCGCCGCCCGCCATCGCCAGGCTGCCGCCCCAGACCGCGGCGAGCGCGATGGCGGCCGCGATGCGCGGCTTCTGCGCAAGCGCGAGCCGCCCCAGCGCCCAGTCGAGCAGGAGGATGACAAGGGGCAGCAGCATCAGCGCCAGCCCGATGCGCGCGGCCTCGCTGGAGCCGAGCGAGAGCAGCATCCACGCCACGAAGGCGCCCATCATGAACTGGGCGCCATGGGTGAAGTTGATGATGTTGAGCAGGCCGAAGATGACGGCGAGCCCGAGGGAGAGCATGGCGTAGAAGGCGCCGTTGACGATGCCGATGGCAAGCTGAGGCGGCATCTGCATCAGCTTGATGTCGAGCCACATCGCCAGGTCGGCGCCGAGCAGAGATTCCATGGACGGCAGATCCTAGCTTCGAACCAGCGGGCAGGCGCCTTCGGAGAGCGGCCGCCAGGCCTCGTCCGCCGGGGTCGTCTGCAGCACCTTCATGTAGTCCCAGGGGCCGCGGCTTTCGGCCGGCGACTTCACCTCGAAGAGGTAGGAGGGGATCATGTGGCGGCCATCGGCGCGGATCGAATTGCGCCCGAAGGCCTCGTCCTCGGTCGGCATGGCCTTCATCCGGTTGATCGTGTCGACGCCCGAGGCCTTGGCCGCCGGCACGCCCATCTCGGCGACGGCCTTGAGGTAGTGCAGCGTCGCCGAATAATTCCCGGCGGTCACCATGTTCGGCATCTGCCCGTTCTGCAGCCGCGGACGGACGCGCGCGGTGAAGGCCCGCGTGCGGTCGTTCAGGTCCCAGTAGAAGCTTTCCGTCATCACCAGCCCCTGCGCGACCTCGAGCCCGAGCGCGTTGACGTCGGCGATGAACATCAGCAGCGCGGCGACCTTGGTGCCGCGCCGCGTCAGGCCGAACTCGGCGATCTGCTTGATGCAGTTCGTGGTGTCCTGGCCCGCATTGGCCAGCCCGATCACCTTGGCGCGGCTGGCCTGCGCCTGCAGGATGAACGAGGAAAAATCGGTCGTCGCCGGGAAGGGATAGCGCACGCCCCCCATCACGCGCCCGCCGCCCTGCGTCACGAAGCGCGTCGTGTCGCGTTCCAGCGCATGGCCGAAGGCGTAGTCGGCGGTGATGAAATACCAGCTGTCGCCGCCCGCGCGCACCATGGCGCCGCCGGTGGATTTCGCCAGCATGTAGGTGTCGTAGACCCAGTGGATCGTGGTCGGCGCGCAGGCCGAGCCCGTGAGGTCCGCGGTCGCCGAGCCCACATTGATGTAGGCCTTGTTCTTCTCCCGGCAGATCGCGTTGACCGCGAGGCCGATCGAGGAGGTCGGCACGTCGAGGATCATGTCCACGCCGTCGCGGTCGAGCCATTGCCGCGCGATGTTCGACCCGACATCGGGGCGGTTCTGGTGGTCGGCCGAGACGATCTCGACCGTGAAGCCGCGGTTGCCGAACTCCTGCGCCGCGATCTGCGCGCAGATCACCCCGTTGTGCCCGGCGATGTAGCTGTAATTGCCGGACTGGTCGTTCAGCACCCCGATCTTGATGGTGTTCGCCGCCTGCGCGCGTGCGGAGCGGTGCGGCAGTCCGCCGATCCCGGCGCCGAAGGCGATGCCGGCGCCGGCCAGGGCCGCGCGGCGGGTGATCTCAGTCATGTTGGCCTCCTCGTCCTTGTGGCGGCGCGCCTTGCGCGGGCGCGCCGCGTCAATCCAGGATCAGCTCCGCACCAGCGGGCAGCCACCTTCGGCGATCGGCCGGAAGGCTCGATCCGCCTCGGTCGTCTGGAGCAGTTTGTAGTAGTCCCAGGGCGCGGTGCTCTCCGCGGGCGACTTCACCTCGAACAGGTAGGAGGGGATGATCCGGCGCCCGTCCGGGCGGATCGTCGCACGGCCGAACAGGTCGTCCTCGGACGGCTGCGCCTTCATGCGGTTGACGACCTCGAGCCCCGAGGCCTTGGCCGCCGGCACGCCCATCTCGGCGACCGTCTTGAGGAAGTGCAGCGTGCCCGAATAGCAGCCCGCGTGGATCATGTTGGGGTAGTTGTTCGAAACACGCCGGATCATGCGCTGGGTCCAGGCGCGGGTCCGATCATTCATGTTCCAGTAGAAGCTCTCCGTGCAGACGAGACCCTGCGCGGTCTGCAGCCCCATCCCGTGCACGTCATTCACGAAGAGCAGCAGCGAGGCGAGCTTGATGCCGCGCCGCGTCAGGCCGAACTCGGCGGCCTGCTTGACGCAGTTCTGCGTGTCGGCGCCGGCATTGGCGAGGCCGATCACCTTGGCCCGCGAGGACTGCGCCTGCACGAGGAAGGAGGAAAAGTCGGTGGTCCCCGGGAAGGGCGTGCGCACCTGCCCCAGCACGCGCCCGCCCGCGTTGCGCACGAAGTTCGCGGTGTCGCGTTCCAGCGCATGGCCGAAGGCGTAGTCGGCCGTGATGAAGAACCAGGTGTCGCCGCCCGCGCGCACCGTGGCCCCGCCCGTGGACTGGGCCAGCATGTAGGTGTCGTAGGCCCAGTGGATGGTGTTCGGGCTGCACTGCGCGCCGGTCAGGTCCGCGCTCGCCGAGCCCACATTGATGTAGGCCTTGTTCTTCTCCCGCGCGACGCCGCTCACCGCCAGGCCGACCGAGGAGGTCGGCACGTCGATGATCAGGTCCACGCCCTGGTCGTACCACTGGCGCGCCAGGTTCACGCCGACATCGGGGCGGTTCTGGTGGTCGGCCTCGATCACCTCGACAGTGAAGCCGCGATTGCCGAACTCGGCCGCGGCCTCGCGCGTCGCGGCGACCGAGGTCGGCCCGGTGTTGTCGCGGTAGGTGCCGGACATGTCCGTCAGCACGCCGATGCGGATGGTGTTGGCCGCCTGGGCGCGGGCGTGGCTGAGCGGCAGCGCCGCGGCGCCTGTCGCGAAGCCGACCCCGGCGAGGAGAGCGGAACGGCGGGTGGTCTCGGTCATGGTCTCGTCGGTGTCCCCTGTTGTTGGTCTTGTCAGCTGCGGACGAACGGGCAGCCGCCATCGGCCAGCGGCCGGAAGGCCTGGTCGCCCGGCGTCTGCTGGAGAAGCTTGTAGTAGTCCCAGGTGCCGCGGCTTTCGCCTGGGGCCTTCACCTCGAACAGATAGGCGGTGTGGAGCTTGCGGCCATCGGCGCGGATGGTGCCCTGTCCGAAACAGTCATCGTCGCAGGGCATCGCCTTCATGCGCTCGACCGTCGCACGGCCGTCCGCCTTGGCCTGGGCCACGCCCATGTCGGCCACCGCCTTCAGATAGTGCAGGACCGAGGCATAGCCGCCCGCATGGTTCATGCAGAGCGGCACGCCGCCCGGCGGCAGGTTCGGCCGCACGCGGTTGGTGAAGGCGCGGGTGCGGTCGTTCAGGTCCCAGTAGAAGGTTTCCGTGCAGATCA
>JAYRQX010000806.1:0-2158 GCA_041910415.1 Acetobacteraceae bacterium
CCATGCTTGAAGCGGCAGGGCTCGGCGTGGCCTTCAAGGCGAAGCCGGTGGTCGCCGCGGCGGCGCGGGCGCGGGTGGACCATTGCGGCCTCCGTGCCCTGCTCTTCGCCCAGGGCTATCGCGGCGAGGAGATCCGCGCCGCGATGGTGTAGGCTATCGGCGCAAGGAAAGGGCGGCGCGGCGCGTCACGCGCCGGCCGCGCCCCGATTTATGCGCGGTGCTGGCGTCAGCCGCCGCCCGGCGCGCCGCGCAGGCGCAGCGGCACGAAGCGCTGTCCGCCCTGCCCTTCGACCATCAGCAGCACCGTCGCGCGGTTCTGCCGGCGCGCGCGCTCGATCCGCTCGGCGAGTTCCTGCGGCGTGCTCACCTTCTCCTGCTGCACCTCGACGATCACGTCGCCGGGCCGCAGCTCGCGCTCCGCACCGGGGCCGCCGGGCGTCACTTCGGTGATCACCACGCCGCGCTGCTCGCGGCGCAGCGAGTAGCGCTCGCGCAGCTCGTTGGTGATCGGCGCCACGCGCAGTCCGAGGCCGGTCAACTCCATCGGCCGCGGCCCCTGCGGTTGCTGCGGCGTGCCGCGCCCACCCTGCGCCGACGCCTCGCGCGGGTCGTTGGGCAGCTCGCCCAGCGTGACCTGCACGGTCTCCTCGCGCCCGTCGCGCCAGATGACGACAGGCACCTCGGTGCCCACGCGCGTATCGGCGACGATGCGCGGCAGGCTCCGCATGTCGCGGACCTCCTGGTTGTTGAAGCGGAGCACCACGTCGCCGGCCCGCAGCCCCGCCGCATAGGCCGGCCCATCCTCCTGCGCGCGGGAGATCAGCGCGCCGCGCGAACCGCCGGGCACGCGCAGGTTCTCGGCGATGTCGTCGGTGACCTGCTGGATGTTCACGCCGAGCCAGCCGCGCCGCACGCGCCCGCCCTCGGCCAACTGCTGCACGACGTTGCGCGCGAGGTTCGACGGGATCGCGAAGCCGATGCCGATCGACCCGCCGGAGGGCGAGTAGATCGCGGTGTTGATGCCGACCACCTGGCCCTGCAGGTTGAACAGCGGCCCGCCGGAATTGCCGCGGTTGATGGCGGCATCGGTCTGGATGAAGTCGTCATAGGCGCCCTGGCGGATGTCGCGCCCGCGCGCTGAGACGATGCCCGCGGTCACCGATCCGCCGAGGCCGAAGGGATTGCCGATCGCGACCACCCAGTCGCCCACCTGCGATTCATCCGAATTGCCCCAGGGCACCGCCGTCAGCTGGCGGTCCGTGCGGATGCGCAGCGCGGCCAGGTCGGTCCGGGGATCCGTGCCGAGCAGCTCGGCGCGAATGGACGTGTTGTCCTGCAGGATGACGTTGATCTCGTCGGCGCCGTCGATGACGTGGTTGTTCGTCACGATGATGGCCGTGCCGTCGCCCGCCTGGATGATGAAGCCCGAGCCGAGCGACTGCGCGCGCCGCGGCGGCTGCTGCCGCTGCGGTCCCTCGCCCTGCTGGCCCGGCGGCCGGTTGCGGTTGAAGAAGTCGCGGAAGAACTCCTCGAAGGGGCTGCCGGGCGGCGCCTGCGGCATCTCCGGCGCATCGGGCCGGCCGGCGCGCGCCTGCACGGTCTGCGTGGTGGAGATGTTGACCACGGAAGGGAGCAACTGCCGCGCCAGGGGCGCGAAGGTCTCCGGCGCGTGCTGCGCCTGGGCGGGGACTGGCGACACCAGGGGAACAGCCGCCATGAGGGCGGCGAGGGCGAAAGTCGCGATGCGCACGGGGCGACACCTCTTTTGTCTGTCGGGCATGGATCGGGCCGAAGGCTTGGCCCGATCCCCGATGCCGGGGGAAGGGTCCAGATTGCTACGAAGCGTGACGCACTGCCATGGGTTTGGCACGGGATATCCTCACGCCGCCTTGAGGTTCAGGCATTCGGGTCCTCAAGCCGACTTGAGGATCAGGCATCCGGGTCCTCAAGCCGACTTGAGGACCAGGCATCCGGGTCCTCAAGCCGACTTGAGGACCCAGGCAAGCGCGATGCCAATTGCCGCCGCGGCGAGGCCGCCGATCCGGAGCCGCTCCGGCGGCGCCACGGCCAGCGCCGACAGCGCCCGCTGCATCGCGGCGGGCGCCACGGCATAGACCAGGCCTTCGAGGGCCAGGGCCACCGCGACGCCCATCAGCAG
>JAYRQX010000807.1:0-7749 GCA_041910415.1 Acetobacteraceae bacterium
GCGGCGACGCGCCCCGCCGGGGCGGTCGAAGGCCGTCTCGTGACCGTGGGGGGCGCGATCACCGAGACGGTCTTCGCACTCGGCGCCGGCCGCCATGTCGTGGCGGTGGACCTGACCAGCCAGTTCCCGGCGCCGGTGCAGGCGCTGCCGCGCGTCGGCTACATGCGTGCACTGGCGCCGGAAGGGCTGATCAGCCTCAACCCCGATCTGTTGCTCTGTTCGGAGGAAGCAGGGCCGCCCCAGGCCATCGCCGTGTTGCGGGCAGCGCGCACGCGCGTGACGATCGTGCCCGACGCGGCGGGCATCGAGGCGGTGCGGCGCAAGATCGAGGTGATCGCCGCCGCGGTCGATACCGATGGCGCGCCCCTGGCCGAGACGGTCACGCAGGACTGGCGGATGCTCGATGTGCCGATCGCGGCGCTGCGCCCGGTGCGCGCGCTCTTCGTTCTCTCCGCCTCGCGCGGCGCGCCGGTCGTGTCCGGCCGCGGCACCCATGCGGACGCGATGCTGCGCGCCGCGGGCGCGGTCAACGTGGTGGATGCCTTCCCGGGCTACCGCCCGCTCTCGGCCGAGATGGCCGCGCAGCTGGCGCCGGAAGTGGTGATCATGATGGAGCACGCGCTGGCGGAAGCCGGCACGGTGGACGCCGTGCTGAGCGTGCCGGCGCTGGCGGTCACGCCCGCCGCCACCTCCCGCCGCCTGGTCGCGATCGATGCCGCCTACATGCTGAGCTTCGGACCGCGCGCGGCGCATGCGCGGCGCGACCTCGCGCGGATGCTGCATCCGCGCGCGGCGCTGCCGGACCCGCCGGCGCGGCCCTGGACATGAGCGCTGGCCTGATCGTCTTGCAGGCTTCGCCCGAGAAGCGCCGGCTGGCCTTGCTTCCGCTCGCCCTCCTCTTCCTGGCGGCGGCAATGCTGGCCGGCGTGCTCCTTGGCCCCGCGCGCATCACGGCCGCGGGACTACTGGCGACCGTCGCCGACCTCCTCGGCCTCGCACCGCTGCCCGCCGAGCATGCGCGCGATGCCGCGGTGCTCGGCGTGGTGCGCGCGCCGCGCGTGCTGATGGCAGTCCTCGTCGGTGGCGGGCTCGGCGCGGCGGGGGCCGCGATGCAGGGGCTGTTCCGCAACCCGCTGGCCGATCCGGGACTGATCGGCGTCTCGGCCGGTGCCGCCATGGCTGCCGTCGCGGCCATCGTCTTCGGCGGCGGGCTTTTTGGACTTGCGGGCGGCGTGCTCGGCCTCTGGCTGTTGCCGCTCGCGGCCTTCGCCGGCGGGCTCGGCGCGACCTTCGTCATGATGCGGCTCGGCACGGTGGGCGGCGTGACCTCGGTCGCGACGCTGCTGCTGGCCGGCGTCGCGGTCACCGCGCTGGCCGGCGCGGTGACGGGGCTGCTGATCTTCGTGGCCGATGACCGCCAGGCGCGCGACATCACCTTCTGGACGCTCGGCAGCCTGGCCGGCGCGCGCTGGTCCCAACTGCCGGTGCTCGCCGTGCTCTCGGGACTGCCGACGCTGGCGCTGGTCGCCATGGCGCGACCCTTCAACGCGCTGCTGCTGGGCGAGGCGGAAGCCTTCCATCTCGGCACCCGCGTCGAGTTCGTGAAGCGCGTCGCGGTGGTGCTGGCCGCGGTGACGGTCGCGGCAGGCGTCGCCTTCACCGGGCTGATCGGCTTCGTGGGTCTCATCGTGCCGCATCTCGTGCGCCTCGGCTTCGGCTCGGACCACCGGCTGGTGCTCCCCGGCGCGGCGCTGCTTGGCGCCGTGCTGCTCGTGCTGGCGGACCTCGCCGCGCGCAGCCTGGCGACACCGGCGGAGCTGCCGGTCGGCGTCGTCACCTCCCTGATCGGCGCGCCCTTCTTCCTGTGGCTTCTGCGTCGCCGTGGCAGCGGTACCGGCGCATGATCGAGGCGAGGCACCTTGACGTGCGCGCCGGCCGCCGCACCTTGCTGCAGGATGTCAGCATTGCCGTGCCCCCCGGCCATGTCGTTGCGGTCGTCGGCCCGAATGGCGCTGGCAAATCCACGCTGTTCCGCGCGTTGACCGGCGAGCGGAGGCCTGACAGGGGAACCGTCACGCTGGACGGCAGGCCGCTTGCCGGCTGGCATCCGGCCGCGCTCGCACGGCGGCGCGGCGTCGTCAGCCAGCACGGCGCGCTCGCCTTTCCCCTGACCGTCGCAGAGGTCGTGGCGCTTGGGCGCATGCCCTGGCACGGCACGCCGGCCACGGCGCAGGACAGCCACGCCGTCGCGCGCGCCATGACGGCCGCGAACGTCACACATCTTGCCGGCCACGATCACGCGACGCTCTCGGGTGGCGAGCGGCAGCGCGTGCAGCTGGCCCGGGCGCTCGCGCAGATCGATGGCGGGATCGAGGCTGTGGCGCTGCTGCTCGATGAGCCGACCGCCAGTCTCGATGTGCGCCATAGCGCAGAGCTTCTCCGGCTGCTGCGGCAACTTGCGTCCCGGGGCACCGCGATCCTCGTCGTGCTGCACGACCTGAACGAGGCGATGTTCGTGGCCGACACCGTCGCGGTCTTGGTCGACGGCCGCTGCATCGCAGCAGGCGCGCCGACACGCATCCTGTGTCCGCCCTTGCTGAGCGAGGCCTATGGCGTGGCCTTCAACGTCGCCACGGGAGCCATCCTGCCTGACTTCGGATCTGGCGGCAGCCCGTGATCCCGTGTCCGGCATCAGCGGATGGGCGATCCTGAGAGTGGGCGGATCTTCCGTGCGCATATGATCGCCGCACGCGTGGCCGAGGCGCTCCGCAGCACAAGGGTTTTGAAAGGCGCTCTCATACCAACGGTCGAATGCTTCGACCGTTGGTATTCATCTTTGCATGCCCTCAAGCGCCGGGCGCCGCCGCCGGCGGCTTGGCTCGCCGGACCGCCGGCGGATCGGCATAGCCGACCGCGAGCGGGCCGCATTCGCGGCCTCGGCACGAGTCGAAGCCTCATGCCGCAGGTATCAGGCCAGGCGTCGTCAGCAGATCGCGCGCGCAGACATCGCAGTGCTCCGCGATGACGCCGAAGTACCACGTGTAGGCCATGGCTGCTTCCCCTTCCGATAGGCATAGGCCCCCTGTGGCGTTTGCCGGGGGACAACCGAGACGCCCGTCGTTCCTGGTCTATGGCGGCCTGCCGGCGCATGATGCCGCGCCCTCATTCGGAGCACCGCCATGGCAATGCTGATTTATGGGCTCCACAAGGAAATCGGCGACACGCAAGGCTGGCGCGATGTGGTTGCCGAGTTGCTGCCCGACATCGAACTCCGGATCTTTCCGGAGGTCGGAAACCCGAGCGACATCACCTATCTCGCCTTCATGCACCCCGATTTCGACGAGATCCCGCCGCTGCCGAAGCTGAAGGCCATGTTCAGCCGCTCGGCGGGAGTCGAGAGCTTCGTCGATCACCCGAGATTGCCGGCCGTGCCGCTCGGCAAGATCGAGCCTGCGGGCGGCGATCCGATGATGACCGAGTACGTCATCATGCACGTGCTGCGCCTGCATCGCGAAATGCCACTCTACCAGGACGCGCAGACCAGGTGCGAGTGGTTGCGCAGGCCCATTGCGCGGCCGGAGGATCGGCGCATCGGATTCCTGGGCTTCGGCCTGATGTCCAAAGCGCCGGCGCTGGTATTGAAGTCGCCCGGATTCCCGGTAGCGGCCTGGGTGCGGCGCCCCAGGCTGGACACGGAGATTCCGCTCTTCTGCGGCCCGGACCAGTTCGACGCCTTCATGCGCCAGACAGACATCGCAGTCTGCCTGCTGCCACTCACCAGCGAGACCGAAGGCATTTTCTGCGCCCGAACCTTTGCGTTGATGCCGCGGGGAGCGATGGTGATCAATATCGGCCGGGGTCGGCACGTGGTGGAAGCCGACCTGATTTCTGCGCTCGATTCCGGCCAGATTTCGTATGCCGCGCTCGACGCGCTTCATCCCGAGCCGCTGCCGCGTGAAAGTCTGCTATGGCTCCACCCGAGGGTGACGGTGATGCCGCATGTTGCGCGACGACCGACGATACGGCAGCTCGTGACCGAGATCGCGGCAAACATCAGGAGCATCGAAGCCGGCGGGGGACTTCTGCAGGAGGTCGACAAGGCGAGCGGCTATTGATCCACCGGATCGACGCGCGCGCCTGCGCATGTGTCGGCTCTCGCGGGTCCCGCGACCCCGTGCTGGAGGGCCGGCCGATCACACGGCCATGGTGCGGGTGGCGTAGTCGGTTCCTGCGCCATTCGCCGCGGCTGCCACCGTCCCGGATCAGCCGGCCTGGGGTCCCCCCTCGACCATCACGCTCATCCGGCTGACGCGCTTCCCCGCGCCTTCGAAAGCAGGACGTCCCGAAGCACGACGGCCTGGTTGTGCTGCTCATCATGCGCGGCGAAGAGCAGCGTGACCGGGCCGGCACGCGCCATCTGCCGAAGCGTCTCCAGCGCATCGTCGGCATCCTGCAACTCGGCCCGATATCGCCGCTGGAATTCGTCCCAGCGCGCGGGATCGTGGCCGAACCACCGCCGCAGCTCGGTGCTCGGCGCAACCTCCCGACACCAGAGTGCCAGGGCCGCGCGCGCCTTGCTGATGCCGCGCGGCCACAGCCGGTCCACCAGCACCCGCGCGCCGTCATCGGGACCTGCGGGGGCCTGGATGCGCTTGAGCCTGATGGCGGCCGGGCGGATGGGATCGCCGCCCCCGGGCGCGTGCCCCGGCCGCCGCCCGGGCGGCCGGGGCATCAGAACATCACCGGCGCATAGGGTGGCATCGGCTCGGTGCGGTCACGCACGCCCTTCACGCCGGGCACGCGCTCGGCGAGGACGCGAAGCGCGCGGCGCACCTCCCACCCAGGCGCAATGCCCATGAACTCCACGATGCCGTCATGCACCTCGACCTGCGTGTTGACGGGATCGGCCCACCATTCGCGCCGTATCGCGGCGATGACGGCCTGGCGGACCCGTCCGTCCGGCAGGTCCGCCGGCTCGCGCTCCGGGCTGGTGATCGCACGAAGCAGGTCGGACCGGCTGACCAGGCCGAGCAGGCGCCCATGCTCCATCACCAGCGCCCGGCGCATGCCTGTCCGTTCCAGCGTTGTCGCGACCGCCGAAGCCGGCGCATCGGGCGGCACCGTGGCGAACGCCGTGCTCATGACCTCCTCGGCGACGGAACCATGGATGCGGGCATAGCGCTCGGCCGACCGGGCCGGGTTGCCGAACAGCCAGTGGATCCAGGACGGCGCCGTGTCGCACGGCGATGCCAGGCGGGCCGTGAGGTCGGCCAGGGTGACCAGGCCGAGCAGCTCGCCCCCTGCGTCCATCACCGGCACCGCCGAGATGCCATGGTGGTTCAGCAACCCGATGACCGCCATGACAGGCATATCGGGCCCTATCGTCACCAGCTCTGCGGTCATCAGGTCGCGCGCCGTCGGTTCTGTCATGGTCCTTCTCCTTCCCCACCCGGCATGGGCGGGCCGCCATCTGGCCGGCTGTCGCAGGGATGCGGCGGGGGCAATGCATCCTCGAAACGCCGCCAGGTGAGCCCAGGGAGGCTGCGCGGGAAGATGGATGCAGACAATCGAGTTTTATTGGCGTTTGAATGCAGAATATCGGTTTCATCGGAGCCACCCATGGATATCGAACTCGTCCGCACCTTCCTGGCCATCGTCTCCGGCGGCAGCTTTGTCCGCGCCGCGGATCATCTGCATGTCAGCCAGACCACGGTCAGCGCCCGCATGCATACTCTGGAGGAGCAGCTCAGGCGGCGTCTCTTCATCCGCAACAAGGCCGGCGCCACGCTGACGCCGGCCGGCGAGCAGTTTCTCCGCCATGCCCCGGCGATGGTGCAGCTCTGGGAACGCGCACGGCACGATGTCGCGGTGCCGGCCGGACGGCGTGCGGTGCTCGGCATCAGCGCGGAGCACAGCCTGTGGGATCCGCTGCTGCTGCGCTGGCTGCTCTGGATGCGCCGGTCGCTGCCCGACGTCGCGCTGCGCGCCCATGTCGCCCTGCCCGACACCGTGGTGGAGCAGGTGGCCGGCGGCATCATCGATATCGGCGTGGTCTACGCGCCCCGGCACCGCCCGGGATTGCGGATCGAACTGCTCATGGAGGAGCGGCTGGTCATGGTCAGAAGCACCGGCGGCATGGGGCAGGACGACCTCGTCCAGGTCGAGTGGGGGCCGGACATCGCGTTGCATCAGGCGTCCGCACCGACCGGCCGTGGCGATCCGGCCCTGGTGGTCGATCTCGGTCCGCTCGGCCTGGGCTACATCCTGGAAGCCGGTGGCAAGGGGTATTTCCGGCTCGGCGCGGCCAGGCCGCATCTCGAAAGCGGCCGGCTGGAACTGGTACCGAACGCACCGGAGTTCCTCTATCCCGCCTACGCGGTGTTCGGCGAAAGCAGCGCCGACCCGGAACTGGTCGGGGCGGCACTCGATGGCCTGCGCCGGTTGGCGCATGCGCAGCAGGGCGCGGCGGAGGGTGGCGCCACGGCGGCACGCGGCACGGTACATGGCCGCCATCCAGCAAAAAAGCCGCACTCATCGAGCAATAAATCGCGTTTGTCGCCCTGACCGTCATGCATGACCATCGCCCACCGCCAGCCGGTCGTCGGCGGCGGTCATGCAGGCGCGGAGGATCGCGATGCCGGATGGGACGACGGTCATCGGCCGCATGGCTGGCATGGCGCAGCGCCGCGAGCCGCACGCGCTTGCGACGGTGGTCGAGACGGTCGGCTCCACCTCCGCCCATGCCGGCGACAGGGCGTTGATCGATGCGGCCGGCACGGTCCTGGCCGGCTGGGTGGGCGGCGGATGCGCGGAAAGCACGGTTCGCCAGGCCGCGCTGGAATGCCTGGCGGACGGGACGCCACGGCTGATCGGGCTCGACCTCGACGACGAGGTGCTGGGCGTGGGCATGCCCTGCGGCGGCGCGATGCGTGTCTTCGTCGAGCCCTTCCTGCCGCCGCCGACCCTGTGGCTGCTGGGGCATGGGCGCGTGGCGGAGAGCCTGTGCCGGCAGGGGGCTGAACTCGGCTTCCGCGTCGTCGTCAGCGACACGCCCGCACCGGATGCGGCGCGCTATCCCGATGCGACCGAGATCATCGGCGACGACTACAGCTTCGCGCGGCTTGACCCGGAGCGCGGCGATGCGGTCGTGATCGCGACGCAGCACAGAGGCGACCACCTCTCGGCCGTGCGCGCGCTGCGCTCGCGCGCCGGCTATGTGGCGATCATCGCCAGCCGCAAGCGGGCCGGGTTGATGCGCGATTTCCTGCGCGAGGAGGGTTTCTCGGACGACGACATGCGGGCATTGCGGACGCCGGCGGGCCTCGACCTCGGGGCCCAGACGCCGGAGGAGATCGCGCTCTCCGTCATCGGCGAGGCCGTGATGCTGCGGCGGGGCGCCACCGGCGCGCCGCGAAGCGGCAGGCCCCGCCGCCCCGCGACTGCACCCGCCCTGGCGGAGGTCACATGATGGACGGACAGCCCAATACGCGCCCCGGCGTCGCCTCGCCGGAGGAGGACCCGAACGCCGTCATCTGCTGCGCCTCGCCGCCCGGCTTCATGCATGAACTGGATCCGTCCTGGCTCGGCCTGCCGGGCTGGGGCGAGGTGCGGGCCTGGCGCAAGGAAGAACGCAAGACGCTCATCGCGCGGCGGCTCGCAGTGCCGGCCGAGGAGCGGGTGCGCCGCGACCGGGACATCACGGCCCATCTCCGCGCGGCCGTGCCCGATCTCGCGCACCGGCATGTCGGA